>JALZEL010000213.1 GCA_030862075.1 Actinomycetota bacterium
GTCCGAAGTAGTACCCGGTTTCATCCTTTTGCTGCAATCACGAACCTCCGAACCCGCTCTTCGTTCTTCTTACCGGGCGCGTCTTCGAGGGAGCTCGAAGCATCGACCCCGTACGGCTCGAAGAACCGGACCGCTTCCCGCACGTTCTCTGGCGTTAGCCCCCCGGAGACGAGGATGTTACCACGACTTTTCAGCGATTTTGCCAGGGCCCAGTCGAACCGCTCCCCCGTTCCGCCCCAGGCATTTTCGCTACACGCGTCCAGCAGGAAAAGGTCCGCCTCGTATCCCTCAATCGTCTCCAGAGAGCCCGCGTCCTGCACCCGCAGAGCCTTCATAACTTTGACCCCGCCTTCCCGCACGATGGTTACGCTCTCTGGGCTTTCGTCGCCGTGCAGCTGCGCGTAGTCGAGCCCGACCTCGGCGGCGATGCGGAGCATCTCCTCGGGCTCCGAGTTCACGAATACCCCGACCTTCAGGAGGTGGCCCGGGAGCGCGGCGACCACCTCCCTGGCTCTCTCCTCGGTCAACTTTCGCGGGCTCTCGGCGAAGACGAGCCCGACGGCGTCCGCGCCGGCCATCGCCGCCGTTCGGGCGTCTTCTGGGTTGGTTATGCCGCAGACCTTCACCCTGACCATGGCTCGATTGTACTCCCTCTCCTGCCGGAAGGGTGCCGGCCCAGGAGCCTGACTCTTCGGCGCTTACCCACGGGCGACGAGACCTAAAGAGGCCTTTCGTCTTGGCCCCAGCCCGAGGGGCTGTCGCCCATGCCCAGGATGAGCCGGCACCGCCTGGAAGCAACCGAGCGTCAAACGGCCAGCTTCGTAAGCGGCGTAAACGGCGAAATTTAGGTAATCCCGCAACACGAGCGCCACAGTATAGCGAGGGGGAGAAAGGTAGCGGTCAGGCAACCGCTTTCTTCGCGATCCAGGCCAGAGCACCGCCGGTCAGCGCGACTCCCGCACCCAAGAGCGCCGCGCTCCGCAGGCCGGGCCGGACAGGCTTCTCCTCGGAGTATTCCGATTCGGGGTAGTCTCTCGCCGGTCCTTCGCCGTCGCGCAGGGCCATCTGTATCACCTGCGCCAGGTGCAGCGCGCGGCGGTCAGTGGCCTCTTTTATCTGCGAGCGACAGGAGAAGCCGTCGGTGACGATCAGGGCGTCCTTGCCGGCGTTCCTCACGGCGGGGAGCAGGACCCTTTCCCCCGCCTTCATGGAGACGTCGTAGTGCTCTCCCTTCTCGTAGCCCCAGGACCCCGCCATCCCGCAGCAGCCCGAATCGAGCAGCTCGTAGTCGAGGCCGAGCTTCTCTAGCACCTTCTGCTCGTCGCTCATGCTCATGATCGCCTTGTGGTGGCAGTGCCCGTGTACTACCGCCTTGCGCTCGAGCTTCGGGGGCTCGTAGCCCTCCTTCTCGAGAAACTCGCTCAGGATGTACGTCTGTCCCCTGAGCCGTCTCGCGTCCTCGTCGTTGGGGAAGAGGTTCACCAGCTCGTCGCGGAAGACTGCCACGCAGCTCGGTTCGAGACCCACCACCGGCACGCCTTCGACGAGGTACGGGCGCAGCGCGTCGAGTATCTGCCTGAGCTGGCGCTTGGCGAGGGTCAGCATGCCGAAGTCGTAGAGCGGACGGCCGCAGCACAGGTTTTGTTCGGGTATCTCGACCCGGTAGCCCGAATCTTCGAGGACCTCGACCGCAGCTTTTGCCGTCTCCGGGAGGAAGTGGTTGTTGAAGGTGTCGGGCCACAAGATCACGGGCGGCTTGGTCAGGTTTCGCGGTCCCCGCTCGCGGAACCACTGCTTGAAGGTCTTCGGGGCGTAGGCGGGTATCGAGCGCTCGGGCGCTACGGTGGCCGCCGCCTTCGCCGCGTCGCTTAAAAGCGGAGTCTGGGTAAAGAAGTTCGCCAGGCCCGGCGCGCGAGAGGCGAGCCTCGACCACCAGTGGATCAGGCCCATCGCATAAGCGTTTACGGGCCTCAAGCGTCCCTCGAAGTAGTGGGAGAGGAACTCGGCCTTGTAGGTTGCGATGTCGGTCTGCACGGGGCACTCGCCCTTGCAACCCTTGCAGGCGAGGCAGAGATCCAGAGACTCCTTGACGTGCTCGTCGCGCCATCCGTCGGTTATGGCCTCGCCCTGCAGCATCTCGAAGAGCAGGTTGGCGCGTCCGCGCGTGGTGTGCATCTCTTCCTTGGTAACCATGTAGCTCGGGCACATCGTGCCGCTCCCTTTGCGGCAGCGCCCGATCCCGAAACAGCGCTCGGTCGCCACGACGAAGCTGTGCCTGTCCTCGGGGAACTTGAAGTGCGTCTCTACCTGCGGCGGGTTGTAGTCGGTGCCGGTGCGCAGGTTCGTATCCAGCGGGTAGGGATCTACGACCTTGCCCGGGTTCATCTTCCCGTGCGGGTCCCAGATGGCCTTGAACTCGCGGAAGGCCTCGACGAGCTCGTCCCCGAACATCACGGGCAAGAGCTCCGCCCGCTGGCCCTCGCCGTACTCGCCGGCGATGGAGCCACCGTACTCGACGACCAGCTCCGCCGCCTCGAAGAGGAACGAGCGGAAGTTTTTGAGGCCCTCGGCCGTCTTGAGGTCGAAAGTGATGCGGGTGTGGACGCAGCCCTGGCCGAAGTGCCCGTAGTAGACGCAGTAGTAGCCGTACTTCTCCAGGAGCTTATCGAAGTCCCTGAGGTAGTCGCCCAAGACCTCCGGGGGCACCGCCGCGTCCTCCCAGGTCCCCTCGGTCTCCATCGTGCCGGGCACGTTGGAGTAGTCCACCCCTGCCTGACGGACGGCCCAGACCGCCGTCTCCTCGCCGGGATCGCAGAGCTTCGAGCTCACGGGTTTGCCGTCCGCCTCCAGGGCCTCCTTCGCCGCCTGGGCCTGCTCCAGGACCTCCTCTTCGGAGTCGCCGCCGAACTCGACGAGGAGCCAGGCGTTGCCTTCGGGGAGCTTCTCCCGATCGGTGCCGAGGGCGAACTTCGTCTCCATGTTGTCGGTCAGGGTGCGGTCGAAGCCCTCCAGCGCTATGGGGCCGTGGGCCATGATCTCTTTGACGTGGTCGCCGGCATCGAAGCGGTCTTCGTAGCCGAAGACCACGGTCCTGCGGAACTGGGGGCTGTCCATGAGGCGCGTCGTGGCTTCGAGGATGGTGACGCAGGTAGACTCCGTGCCGACCAAAGCGCGGGCGACGTTGAAGTTGTTCTCCGGCAAGAGCTGGTCCAGGTTGTAGCCGGAGCAGCGGCGCGGTATCTGGGGGTAGCGCTCCCGGATGAGGTCGGCGTACTTGTCGCGCAGGTCCCTTAGCTTACGGTAGATCTCGCCTCTCCTGCCGCCCTCGGCGATGATCCTCTCTAGCTCCTCCTCGCTCGTCTCTCCCACCCGCATCCGCGTGCCGTCGTAGAGCAGGACCTCCATCTCGTAGATGTTGGCTATGGTCTGGCCGCCCATCACCGAGTAGGCCCCGCAGGAGTTGTTGCCGATCATGCCGCCTAAGGTGCAGAAGGCGTGGGTGGCGGGGTTGGGCGCGAAGGTCAGGTCGTATTCTTCGGCGGCGTCGCGCAACTGGTCACAGATGACGCCCGGCTCTACGCGTGCGATCTCTTTCTCGGGGTCGAGCTCGATTATCTCGCGCATGTACTTCGAGAAGTCCATGACGACGGCGACGTTGCAGCACTGGCCGTTAGGGCTGGTGCCGCAGCCGCGGGAGAGGATCGGCGCGCCGTGCTCCCGGCAGGCGGCTACGGTCTTCACGACGTCTTCTTTGCTTTTAGGGACGACGACCCCGATCGGGACCTGCCGGTAGATCGAGTAGTCCGTCGCGTACAAAGCCCGGCTGCCGCGATCGAAGCGCACCTCGCCGCGGAGACCGTCCTCGCGTAGTTCCTTTTCCAGGGCCGCAGCGCCAGGATGCTGTGTGGCCGCCCCGTTCGGGG
>JALZEL010000229.1 GCA_030862075.1 Actinomycetota bacterium
CCGGAGGAGTTGGGCGAGCGGTACCCTGGCCTCTGCCGCGTCGCCATAACCGGCTACCCCGCGCCGCGGGAGGATGAGCCCGGCCACGACCTTACGTACCTTGCGACCTACGGCCTGCTCGCGCCGCCCGACATGCCGCGTACCCTGCTCGCCGACCTCGCCGGAGCCGAGCGGGCGGTGACGGCGACGCTGGCCCTGCTCTTGAACCGCGACCGCGGGGGTAAAGCAGGATACACTGAGGTGCCGCTCTCGGAGGCGGCGGCTTTCTTCGGGGAGCCCTTGCGGTACGGAATCACGGCCCCGGGGGACGTGCTCGGAGGCGGGTTGCCGGGCTACAACCTGTACCGCGCCTCGGATGGTTGGATCGCCGTCGCCGCCCTCGAAGAGCACTTCTGGTTAAAACTCCAGGCCAAGCTCCAGCTCGAAGGCGCGCGAAGAGAGGAGCTGGAGGAGATCTTCCGCCAAAAGACGGCGGGGCACTGGGAAGAGTGGGCGGCGAAGCACGACCTGCCGGTAGCAGCCCTACGCGACGCGCCGGAAGAACGTATCAGTCATGTAGTCGAAACATCAGGAGGAGACGAGCAAATGTAACGAACCGGACCCACGCTACAAAGGCCGGGGCGCGAGCGACGACGGCCTGGCCACCGCCAAGAAGCTGACTGCCGAGAACTGACACTCGATAGCTTCAACCGAAGGGAGGACCAATGAAAGGACTTATCCAGGACTACCAGCTGACCCTGCCCGCGATCCTCAGGCGGGCCGAGGAGCTCTACGACGACAAGGAGATCGTCACCCGCAACCCCGATAAGAGTTTTCACCGCTACACCTATGCCGACTTCGTCCGGCGCTCCAAGAAGCTCGCCGTAGCTTTGGGGCAACTCGGCCTTGAAAAGAGCGACCGCGTCGCCACCCTCGCCTGGAACACCTACCAGCACCTCGAAGCCTACTTCGGCGTCCCGTCCGCGGGGCTGGTCCTGAACACCATCAACCCGCGCCTGAGCTTCGACGACCTCTCCTACATCATCAACCACGCCGAGGATAAGGTACTGCTCATAGACGAGACCCTGGTGGAGCTGCTCGACGGGATCGAGATCGAAGCCGTGGAGCACGTGTACGTCTTCTCCGCCGACGGTTCCGCACCGGAGGGACTAGAGAGCTACGAGGATCTCCTGGAGGGCGCCGACGAGACCGACTTCGAGTACCCGACCCTCGACGAGGACGACGCCGCGGCGCTGTGCTACACCTCCGGGACCACGGGGAGGCCGAAGGGCGCCCTGTACTCGCACCGGAGCATCTCCCTGCACTCTATGGCCCTTGCGATGGCGGATGGCCTGGGGATTAGGGAGCAGGACTCGGTGCTGCCGGTGGTGCCGATGTTCCACGTCAACGCCTGGGGGATACCGTACGCCTCCACCATGGTCGGGGCGAAGCAGATGCTGCCCGGTATGCATCTCGATCCCGAGAGCCTTCTCGAGGACTTCGAGCAGGAGCAGGTGAGCCTCACTTCGGGAGTGCCGACGGTTTTCCTCGGCATCCTGAACACGTTAGACAACGACCCGGACGCCCACGACCTCTCCAGCATGCACTCGATGGTGGTCGGCGGTTCGGCGGCGCCGGAGGGCATGATCCGGGGCTACGAAGAGCGCCACGGCCTCTCCGTAATCCACGCCTGGGGCATGACCGAGATGGACCCGGTCGGCACCGTCTGCCGCCTCAGTGGCAAGCTGCTCGCGGCCTCTAAGGACGAGCAGTTCAGGATACGCGCCAAGCAGGGGCGTCCCCTGCCCTTCATCGAGGTCCGGGCCCGCGGCGACGAGGGCTTCGTCCCCTGGGACGGCGAGACGCTGGGCGAGCTGGAGGTGAGCGGCCCCTGGGTCGCCAACAGCTACTTCAACACCGAAGAAGGCGCCGACAAGTTCACCGAGGACGGTTGGTTCATAACCGGCGACATCGTGACCATAGACCCCGATGGGTACGTCGAGATCCGAGACCGCGACAAGGATCTCGTGAAGTCGGGCGGGGAGTGGATCAGCTCCGTGGACCTGGAGAACGCCCTGATGAGCCACGAGGCCGTCGCCGAGGCCGCCGTGATCGCCATACCGCACGAGAAGTGGGACGAACGCCCCCTGGCCGTCGTGGTCCTCAAGGAGGGGCAGGAGGCCTCGCCGGAGGACCTTCTCTCCCACCTGGAGGGTGACTTCGCCAGGTGGCAGCTCCCAGACGCGGTCGAGTTCGTGGATGAGATCCCACGCACCGCCACCGGCAAGTTCTTGAAGATGGAGCTGCGCGAGCAGTTCAAGGACTACCAGCTGGCGTAGGGCAATAGGCGTCGGTCTTCGGCGAAGACCGCAAGGGAGACGAGATGAACGGCCTGATGATGGACTACCAGCTGACCCTGCCTGCGATCCTCGGGCGGGCCGAGGAGCTCTTCGGGCACAGGGAGATCGTCACCCGCCTCCCCGATAGATCCATCCACCGCTACGCCTACTCCGACTTCGTCTCGCGCGCCAAGAAGCTCGCCGTCGCGTTGGAGAACCTGGGCGTCGAGAAGGGAGACCGGGTCGCGACCCTTTGCTGGAACCACCGCCAACACCTCGAAGCGTACTTCGGCGTCCCTTGCCGCGGCGCGGTCCTGCACACCCTGAACTTGAGGCTCCACCCAGACGATTTGGCGTACATCGTGGACCATGCCGGGGACAAGGTATTGCTCGTGGACGAAAACCTGCTGCCCCTATTCGAGAAGTTCAAGGACAGGGTGAATCTGGAGCATGTGGTAGTCGTCTCCGAGAACGGGGCGGCGCCCGACGGCGCGTACTCTTACGAGGCGCTACTCGAAGTCGCCGACGAAAGCGATTTCAGATATCCCGAACTGGACGAGAATGCGGCGATGGGGATGTGCTACACCTCCGGGACGACGGGGAGGCCAAAAGGGGTCGTGTACTCGCACCGGGCGATCTTCTTGCACTCTTTGGGGCACATGACCGCCGATTCCATAGGAATGTCCGAGGCCGACTGCGTCTTGCTGGTGGTGCCGATGTTTCACGCCAACGCCTGGGGGTTGCCGTACAGCGCGGCGCTGACGGGGGCGAAGCAGGTCTTCCCGGGGCCGCACCTGAATCCCGAAAACCTCTTGGAGCTGTTCGAGTCCGAACGGGTCACGCTCACCGCGGGGGTGCCCACGATCTGGTTCGGCATCCTGCAGGTTTTGGACGAGGATCCTAACGCCTACGACCTCTCGGCTCTGCGGGCGATGCTAGTCGGGGGCGCGGCGGCGCCGAAGAGCATGATCCAGGGCTTCGACGAGCGCCACGGTCTGCGGGTGCTGCAGGGTTGGGGAATGACCGAGACGAGCCCGCTCGCCTCCACCGCCCATCTCAGGACCGAGATCGCAGAAAAGAGCAAGGACGAACAGTACGAATACATGGCCAGACAGGGTTACCCGATGCCTACGGTCGAGATCCGGGCCCGCGGGGATGAGGGGCTGGTGCCCTGGGACGGCGTGTCGATGGGAGAGCTGGAGCTGCGCGGGCCCTACATCGCCTCCGCCTACTACAACGCCCCCGAGACCGCCGACAAGTTCACCGAGGACGGCTGGCTCAAGACCGGCGACATCGCCACCATAGACGAGTACGGGTTCATAAAGATACAGGACCGTACCAAAGACCTCGTAAAGAGCGGCGGTGAGTGGATAAGCTCGGTAGCTTTAGAGAACGCCCTCATGGCCCACGACGCCGTCGCCGAGGCTGCCGTGGTGGCGATCCCCGACCCCAAGTGGCAGGAACGGCCTTTGGCCGCCGTCGTCTTGAAAGAAGGCGAAGAGGCGACGCAGGAAGAGCTCATAAAGCACCTCGAACCGGACTTCGCCAAGTGGTGGCTCCCCGATAGGGTAGAGTTCGTTGACGAGATCCCCAAGACCTCCGTCGGCAAGTTCAAGAAGAGCGAGCTGCGCGAACGCTTCGCCAAGAGGGTCTCTGCCGACGCTTAGAATTAGCTAGCCTCGGACCCTAAGGGAGCGAATGAGACCGACAGAGGAGATCGTCGTCCAGAGAAACGTCCCCGCCGAGATGCGCGACGACACGGTCCTCATGTCGAACGTCTACCGGCCCGCCGCCGGCGGTCCTTACCCGGTCCTCCTGACCCGCCTGCCTTACGGCAAAGACCTGCCGCTGGCCTACACTTACCTGGACCCGATCAAGTGCGCGAGCGCCGGCTACATCGTCGTGGTCCAGGACGTAAGGGGCCGCTACCGCTCCGAGGGCAAGTTCACCCCTTTCGTCCGCGAGTTTGAGGACGGCTACGACACCGTCGAGTGGGCCGCGAAGTTGCCGGGCTCCGACGGAAACGTGGGGATGTACGGCGAGTCGTACTTCGGCAAGACCCAGTGGCACGCCGCCGTGATGCAACCGCCCTCTTTGAAGGCGATGGTCCCCGGCGAGACCTGGGGGAACCACCTGAACGGCGCCCAGATGCGCGGCGGGGTCCAAGAGATAGGAGCGATACAGTACTGGTCGCAGGCCGCCCTCGCCCCCGAGATCCTCTTCCGCAGGTACCGGGACGACCCCGAGCAGCGCCGGCAGAAGCTCCCGATCCTCGTCGGCCTCATAGACACCATGTCCGCGGGGGGAGGCTACGACGTCCTGCCGCTGACGGACCTTCCGGACCTCGACGACCTCGTGCCGTTCATGCACGGGGGGCTCGAACGCGGCGTGGACGACGAAAGCTGGGATTATCTGAACATAGATGGCAAATACGATCTGGTAGAGGCCCCGACCCTCCACATCGGCGGCTGGTACGACTGCTTCATCGGGGAGACCTTGAGGCAGTACGAGGCGATGAAGGAGCAGGCGAAGAAGAGGGGCATGCGCCCGCCACGCTTGCTCGTGGGGCCCTGGAGCCACGGCAGGTTCGAGAGCTTGGTGGGAGACCTAGACTTCGGCCTCGCGAGCTCCGGCACGCTCCTGAACTACCGGGGCGACCTGACCGATTACCACCTGCGCTGGTTCGATGCGACGCTGAAGGGGGACGAGGAGGCCCTGGAGGAGATCCCGCCAGTCGAGGTCTTCGTGATGGGCGAGAACCGCTGGCGCGGCTTCGAGGAGTGGCCCGCCCCCGGCTCGCGTGAGGAGCACTGGTACTTCAACAGCGGCGGCGACGCCAACACGGCCTCCGGTGACGGGAGGCTCTCGCGGGAGAAGCCGGATAGCGCCGGCAGCGTCCCGGACGAGTACGACTACGAACCTCACAACCCCGTCCCGACCATCGGCGGGGCGACGCTTTTGCCCCCGATCATGCGTCGCGGCCCCCGCGACCAGCGCCCGATCGAGGAGCGCTCCGACGTCCTCTGCTACACGAGCGAGGTGCTAAAGGAGAGCTGCACGGTCCTCGGGCGCGTCTACGTGACCCTCTTCGCCGCTTCTTCCGCCCCCGACACGGACTTCGTCGCCCGGCTCGTGGACGTCTACCCCGACGGCCGAGCCCTCGTCGTAACGGACGGCATCATCCGCGCCAGCGCCCGGGAGAGCTATCCCGCCCCGGGCGTGATAGAGCCGGTGGAGCCGAGCAAGATAGAACCCGGGCGCCCATACGAGTACGCCGTGGACCTGTGGACGACCGGGATCACCTTCCTCGCCGGGCACCGGATGCGGGTGGAGATCACCTCGAGCTCCTTCCCCCGTTGGGGACGCAACCTGAACACCGGCGAGAGCAACGCCCATTCGTTGCGCACGCAAGTTGCCCGCCAGAAGATCTTCCACGCCCCGCAGAAGCCGAGCCATATTACACTGACCATCGTAGACAGTTGATCGAAGGAGCGTCCCCATGCCCGAACCCGTCATCCTCGAAGCCGTCCGTACCCCGTTCGCGCGCAGGGACGGCGCCTTCCGCGAGGTGCGCCCCGACGCCCTGCTCGCCCACACCCTCAACGGCCTCGTGGAGCGCACGGGGATGGACGAGGAGAAGATAGAGGACGTCGTAAACGGCACCGTCACCCAGGCCGGGGAGCAGGGCGCCAACGTCGGGCGGCTCGCGGTCATGCTCGCGGGCTTCCCCGTTACGGTGCCGGCCGTAACCCTCAACAGGATGTGCGGCTCCAGCCAGCAGGCGGTCCACTTCGCCTCGCAGGCCATCGCCGCCGGGGACATGAGCTACGCCATCGGCTCGGGCGTAGAAAGCATGACCCGGGCACCGATGTTCAGCGACATCGGCGGCGTCCCCGACGGCGGCTCGGTCTTCTCGGTTCTGAACCCGGACCTCCTGGAGAAGCAGGAGCTCATTCACCAGGGCGAGAGCGCCGAGCGGATAGCCGAAGAGTGGCAGATCACACGCGAAGACGTGGACGCCCTCTCCGCCGAGAGCCACCGCAGGGCGAGCGAGGCCGCCCGCGACGGCAGGAACGAAGAGGTCTTGCCTACCCCCGGCGTCGACGCCGAGGGCAACGCCATAGAGGTGACGGCCGACGAGGGCATCCGGGGCGTCGTGGACCCGCAGAAGATGGCCTCCCTAAAGACCGTCTTCAGGCCAGAGGGCGTAGTAACGGCGGGCAACTCTTCTCAGATCTCCGACGGCGCCTCCGCCGTCCTCGTCGGCGATCGCGAGGCGGCCGAGGCCGACGGCTTTAAACCGAGGGCGCGCTTCTTGGCCCGCGTCGTCATCGGCGACGACCCGGCCATGCAGTTGACCGGGGTCATCCCGGCGACGCGCATGGCCCTCAAAAAAGCGGGCCTGAGCATCGAAGACCTGGATTGGATCGAGATAAACGAAGCCTTCGCGACGGTGGTCCTCTCCTGGGCCGATGAGCTGAAGCCCGACATGGACAGGGTAAACCCCTGGGGCGGCGCTATCGCACACGGGCACCCCTTAGGCGCCACCGGCGCGGGCCTCATGGCGAAGATGCTCGCGGGGCTGGAGGCCACAGACGGGCAGCTCGGGCTGCAGGTTATGTGCATCGGGCACGGCATGTCCACCGCGACCATCGTCGAGCGCATCTAGCGGAGGTTCGAGTTCCTGCGCTGTCGATGGATCGAAGGCAAGACCACCCTGTCTCCCCGCTGATCAGCGCTCCGGCAGCGCGCAGAAGGCGCCCTCGCAGAAGCCGACCGGCCGCACCCCAAACACGCGGTTGAAGCGAGCCCGGTAGTTCTCCCACGCGGTGGCCGCGGCCAGCTCCACCAGCTGAGCCTCGTCGAAGCGCTGCCGCAGCTTCTCCGAGAGCTCAGGCGGTACCTCCACAGGCATCCCGGCCATCTCCTCCGCAAGCTCGATCACCAGCCGCTCCTCTTCCGAAAAGACCGGGCTCTCGCGGTAGCGCGGCAGGTCGCGTAGCTGCTCCTCGGTTACGCCCAGTTCTCTGCCCACGGCAGAGCCGATGTCCAGTCAGAAGGGGCAGCCGACGAGCGAGCTGGCCTTGAGCATGGCCAAGGATTTAAGGCGGCCGTCGACCCGGCCGCTTATCAGGAGCGCGGTCTCGTAGGCACCTACGGCCGCCAGGATCGTGGGCCTCTTGACCAGCAGACGTAGCAGGTCAGCCGGGCTCTCGCGGTAGCGCGGCAGCCTACGGACAAAGGTCTTACCGTAGGCGAGTAGCTTGTCGAGGATCATGCCGGTTCTCCTTCCCTGCTCGGTTTCACCGTAACGGGGGTATATTCTGGAGCTTCTCCGGGTTAACCAAGATGCGGACAGCCCGGATGCGCTCCTCCGCGACATCGAAGGTCGTTACGCTCTGAGGTTGCCCGTCCGCGTAATAGCCAATGATGCCGGGTTGGCAGAGGCGGGTCACCACCGTCGAGAGGTAGGCCCTGGGCGACCGCACCTCGGTCTCGGATGCTTCCTGCCAGCGCAGATATGCCTCCTGCACGACGTCCTCCACGTTCGCGACGCTGCCGAGCATCCGGTACGCGATGGAGAACAAGAGCGGACTGTGAAGATCGAAATCCTCTACCCGGCGCGTTGGAGTTCCTTCCGCCATTCCGTAACCCTTCGAGTTTTACCAACTTCTGTAACCTAGACGAATCAGCGATGCGTACTGTGACATGCACGCAGGGCTACCGGCCCCGCTGCGGGCAGCGGTGTACACAGGCGGCACGACGGCACGCGGGCTACCGTCGCGACGGCTCCGGCCGGTCTACCAACTACTGCATGTAGATGCCGCCGTTGATGTTGATCGTCTGGCCCGTTATGTAGTCCCCGTCCTCGACGAGGAAGCGCACCGCCCGGGCCACCTCGCGGGGTTTCCCGATCCGCCCCAGCGGTATCCTCTTGCGGATCCTCTCCTTTATCTCCTCTGGCACCACGTCGAACATGTCGGTCTCTATGAACCCCGGGCAGATGGCGTTGACCGTCACGTTGTAGCGCGCCAGCTCTAAAGCCGCGGACTTGGTGAACCCTATGATGCCCGCCTTGGCCGCCGCGTAGTTGGTCTGTCCGAAGTTACCCGCCTGGCCCACGAAGGAGCTGATGTTGACGATCTTGCCACTCTCCTGCTCTATGAACCGCGACAACGCCGCCTTGACCGTGTAGTAGCAGCTGTTGAGGTCCACCTGAACCACCCTGTCCCAGTCGTCGGTGGTGAGCTTCTTCATCGACTTGTCCACCGTGATGCCAGCGTTGTTCACCAGGACGTCTATGCGACCGAACCTCTCCAGCGTCTCCTCGATGAGCCGGCTCGCCTCGTCAGGCTTGGAGACGTCGGCGCCTATGGCCGCGGCGTGCTCGGCCCCGTTGCCAGAGAGCCTCTCGACCACCTCCTCGGCCGGTTCCTTGCTCCTCGAGTAGTTGACGACGACCCTCGCGCCCGCGAACCCCAACTCCTCGGCGATGGTACGCCCCATGCCCCTGCCAGCTCCCGTGACCACCGAGACCGTGCCTTCCAGGCTTCCCATGGAAGGTCCTCCTTTCCCCTATCCGGGCCCCTTATCTGCACCCCAACCGGGGCGCAGCCCAAAGTGTAATGCAAAACCGTTCCTTCGTTACAGGCGCTACGTGAAAGGCCGGCGGGTCCGCGCGCCTGCTTCAGGCCCCTAATCAAAGAAATCTACCGGGATCCGGCATGGCCTCCCGTCTGCGAGCTCCACGCAACCGTGGCGCGTGTAGCCCGTGACGAGCACTTCTCCGTCCCGGAGCACGGCGTACTCGAAGCGCAGGGATGCTTTGCTGAGCTCCGCGAGCTCCGTGCGCAACGTCAGCTCGTCGTCGAAGAAGGCCGCCTTTTTGTAGCGCGCGAAGGCTTCTACGACGACGAAACCGTAGCCCCTTTTCTCCATTTCCCTATAAGAAAACCCGGCGGCGCGGAGCCACTCCACACGCCCGACCTCGAAGTAGGAGAGGTAGCTGGCGTTGTTGACTATCCTTTGCGCGTCGGTCTCGGAGTAACGGACGCGCAGCTTGGTCTCGTGTCCTAACTGTCGCTCCGCCGCCTAACGCCCTTTGAACTCGGGATCGCGCTTCTCGACGAAGGCGCCCATGCCTTCCCTTGCGTCCTCGGTGCCGAAGAGGAGGGCAAACTGGTCGGCCTCGTAGTCGAGGCCGCTCTCCAGGTCCAGGTCCTGCGCCTTGTTCGCCGCGGCCTTGGCGTGCCTGACGGCGATCGGGCCGTTGGTCGCTATCTCCCCGGCGAGCTCGCGGGCGGCGTTCAGTGCCTCTCCCTCCGGCACGACGCGGTTGACGAGGTTCATCGTGCGGGCTTCCTCGGCCTTTATGCGCCTCCCCGAGAAGATCATCTCTTTGGCTATCCCCGGCCCCACGAGGCGCGGGAGGCGTTGGGTTCCGCCCATGCCGGGGAGTATGCCCAGGGACACCTCGGGGAAACCGAAGAGCGCGTTCTCGGCGGCGATGCGGATGTCGCAGGCCAGAGCCAGCTCGCAGCCACCACCCAGAGCGAAACCGTTGACGGCAGCGATGGTCGGGACGTGACTCCGGTCCAGGAGCGCCGTCGCCTGGTGACCAAGCTCGGCGAACCTCTTCGCTTCGAGCGGGCTCATCTCGTTCATCGCCGCTATGTCGGCCCCGGCGACGAACGCCCTCTCGCCAGCGCCGGTGACGATCGTGACCCGGGGCTGGTCGTCTTCGAGGCCGAGGAGCGCTTCCCGGATCTCCCCTATGACCTGCGGGTTCAAGGAGTTGAGCTTGTCCTGCCGGTCGATGGTCAGGACGGCGACACCAGCGTCTCCGTGCTCCACCTTTACGAAATCCAAAGTGGCCTCCCTTGGGTCGGCGGCTGTTGGGCGTCGGCTTTCGGCGCTCGGCTCTTCGATTCTGCCGGCTGACGAGCCGACTAGCTGACCAGCTCTTTCTGCAGGTACTCTACCGCTTTTCTGGTCGGGGTTCCGGGGGTGAAGACCTCACCGACGCCGGCCTCCTTGAGCTTGGGGATGTCGTCCTTTGGGATGGTGCCGCCGACGAAGACCAGCACATCTTCGGCGTCGTTCTCCTTCAGGAGCTCGGTGATGCGCGGGACGAGCGTCATGTGGGCGCCGGAGAGGATGGAGATCCCGATGGCGTCGGCGTCCTCCTGGATGGTGGCCTCGACGACCTGCTCGGGAGTCTGGTGCAACCCGGTGTAGATCACCTCCATCCCCGCGTCCCTCAGGGCGCGCGCGATGATCTTGGCCCCCCGGTCGTGGCCGTCCAACCCCACCTTCGCCACAACCACCCTTACTGTATCGGTCATGAGCGTATCCCCTTCCGATCGGTACCGCTTTCATGCCGCCATTCTAGCTTCCGCACGTACAGCGCACGTCCGGCCGGGAGGCCGACGAGTCGGGCGACTTCTCCGAACAGCTCACGGAACGCTCACGTCCCGTCGGCGATACGGCTCAGTCGTACGGCTTCGAGTTCGAGCCTCGCAACCGCCGCGTTCGGAAGACCCACCTCGAAAGATCCTGGTCCTCGGGGAAGCGGTCCTTGCTCAAGCCCTATATCGCCGGCGTTTCGCGGTAGGTGCCGTAGACCTCCTGCATGGCGGCGCAGATCTCACCTACTGTGGCGTAGGCGCGGACGGCCTCGAGGGTCGGGTACATCGTGTTCTCGCCCTCATTGGCCACCTCCTTGATCGCCTCCAGGCACTTCTCGACTTGCTCGTTGTCGCGGCGCTCTTTCAGCTCTTTCAGGCGCTTTATCTGGTTCTCTGCGACCTCCTCGGGGATGGTGTGCGCCTCGACGTCGCTCTCTTCTTTTGGCTCGTGGACGTTGACGTTGACGATGTAGCGCTTGTTCTCCTCGAGCTCGCGCTGGTAGCGGGCGCTAGCCTCGGCGATCTCGCTCATCTGGAATCCGTTCTCTATGGCCTTTACGACCCCGCCCAGCTCGTCTATCCGCCGGAAGTACTCGTAGGCCTGCCGCTCGAGCTCGTCGGTCAGGGCCTCGACGAAGTACGATCCGCCCAAGGGGTCTATGGTGTTGGTGACGCCGGTCTCCAAAGCCGCTATCTGCTGGGTGCGCACGGCGATGCGCACGGCCTGCTCCGTCGGAAGAGCGAGCGCCTCGTCGTAGGAGTTGGTGTGCAAACTCTGCGTCCCGCCCAAAACGGCGGCCAAAGCCTCGAAGGCAGTCCTCGCGACGTTGTTCAGGGGCTCCTGGGCGGTCAAAGAGACGCCGGCGGTCTGGGTGTGGAAGCGGAGCTTGAGGCTCCGCTCGTCCTTGGCCCCATACCTGTTCTTCATCTCCCTGGCCCAGATGCGCCTGGCGGCCCTGAACTTGGCGATCTCCTCGAAGAAGTCTATATGCGAGTTGAAGAAGAACGAGAGACGCGGCGCGAAGTCGTCAACGTCGAGGCCTGCTTCTATCCCCGCCTCCACGTAGGCGAGGCCGTCGGATAAAGTGAAGGCGAGCTCTTGCGCCGCCGTCGAACCCGCCTCGCGGATATGGTAGCCAGAGATGGAGACGGTGTTCCACTTGGGCATGTGCTTCGTGGCGTAGACGAGCATGTCCTTGAAGACCTGCATGCTCGGCTCGGGCGGGAAGAGCCACTCCTTCTGGGCTATGTACTCCTTGAGGATGTCGTTCTGGTTCGTGCCCATGAGCTCCTCGGGCGCAACGCCCTGTTTCTCGGCGGCGACGACGTAGAGGGCGAGGAGCACGTGAGCGGGGGCATTTATGGTCATGGAAGTCGAGATCTCGCCCATCGGTATCCCGTCGAAGAGCTGCTCCATATCCTCCAAAGAGTCCACGGCGACCCCCTCGACCCCTACCTCGCCCAAGGAGAACTCAGAGTCTGAGTCGAGGCCCATGAGGGTCGGCATGTCGAAGGCGACCGAGAGGCCGGTCTGGCCCTGCTCCAAAAGGTACTTGAACCGCTCGTTGGTGTCCTTGGCGGAGCCGAAACCCGCGAACTGGCGGATGGTCCACAAGCGGCCGCGGTACATGTTCGGGTGGATGCCCCTCGTGTAGGGGTGCTCACCAGGGTATCCGATCTTCTCCTCGAAGTCGCCCTTCACGTCTTCCGGCGTATAAAGCGGCTTTACCGGAACCCCGGACATCGTCGAGAACTCCTCGTCGCGCTCGCCCCTTTCGGCGTACGCCTCCTCCCAACGGTCCTTTGCTGTCTGCTCAGTATCCAAAGCGGTGAGTCTCCTCCTGCGCTGACGATCCCCGACTTAATGTGCGAACTGTAGCACATACCCAAGCCCCCCCCCCTGCTTCTCGCGAACCCTTAACGCCCTCGAGATATAGTTGATAAGTTGATATAGACAACTATATAAGTGTAGTCTCGAACTATTTTGGAGGTGTGGATCGCGCTGGGGCTGAGGCGCTAACCGGAAGGGATCTTGAGTTGCAGGAGCGCATGATCGGCTTGGTCCGGGCGTTCGGCCTGCACAAGCCGGATGAGACGCCTTGCGGGCAGCTGGTCGCGGTGGCGGGGGTGCACGCTTTGAGGAGCTGCTTGGAGGCGTGGTAGCCGTGGCTGTGGTACTCGATGGGTTCCCCGGCAGTGGCGATGCGCCCCTCGTATAGGATGACCCTCTTGAGCGCAGCGGCCAGGTACACCTTTACTCGGCCTCCACGGGGTTCGTGAGGGAGCCCAGGCCCTCGATCTCGATCGTCACCTCGTCCCCGGCCTTGAGGAAGACCTTCGGGTCTCGCACGAAGCCCACCCCTGCCGGCGTGCCGGTGGCGATGATGTCACCCGGCATGAGCGTCATGCCGCTGCTCAAGAAAGAGAGCAGCTCGGCGACGGAGAAGGCCATCTTCGAGGTGTTGCTGTCTTGCATGACCTCGCCGTTCAAGACGCAGCGGATGGAGAGACTCTGCGGGTCGGGGACCTCTTCGCGGGTGGCTATGTAGGGGCCTAGAGGACAGAAGGTGTCCAGCGACTTGCTTCGCGTCCACTGCCCGCCCTCGGAAAACTGCAGGTCCCGCGAAGAGACGTCGTTGCAGTTCGTGTAGCCGAAGACGTACTCGAGCGCCTCGGACGCCGAGACGTTCCTCGCCGGGTGGCCGACGACGACGGCCAGCTCCGCCTCGTAGTCGGCCTGCTCTGTGATGGGCGGGATCTTGATCGCTTCGCCGGGGCCGAC
>JALZEL010000237.1 GCA_030862075.1 Actinomycetota bacterium
TCCAGAAACGCCCGGCTCTCGTCGGTAACCTTACCACTCCGCCAGTGACAGCGAACGGGAAGGTTGGGGTCGGGGTTGCCGTAAGTAAAGTAGTTTATGGTCGCGGTCGTCTCGGTGGTCCCAACCTAGGCTAGGTCCTCGCCAAGCAAGGCGTTGACGAACGTGCTCTTCCCCACCTTGACCCGCCCCACCACGGCCACCACGCAGGGCTGGTGCACCTGCTTTGCCAGCCTCTCTAGCCGCTCCGCCAGCTCGACCGGTAATCCCGCCCCTCGCAGCCGCTCCGCGGCCCGGCGTAAGATGACAGTAAGGTTCTCTTGTATATCGCTCACGTCAGGATACTATCTCACCGCGCCCCGAACGCCCATCCTTTCAGGGAATCTAGCCCATTTCCCCGGCTCCTGCCACCATCGACAAATCACTCTGTTATGGCGGTGTTCGCAAAGGTATTAGCCGGTAGGGCAAGGTGGTCGTTGGAGCTCTCCGGTCGTTCCGCACAGCGGCATAACTTGCTCCACGGTAGCTTCACTCTCCGGGGCGACGGTGAGCAGCGCGGCCGCGGCCGCGGTCAGCTGGATCATGGAGCGCAGGTAAGGGAAGTCCAGCTTGTCCATAGTGTCGCCGGGCTCGTGGTACCAGGGATAGCTTCTCTTCGTATCCTCGATCAGCAGGACCGCGGGGAGCCCGGCATCCCAGAAATGCACGTGGTCGGAGGGGATGTCGCACTCTTCGATGAGGGTGATCGGCGAATCGGTCATCTCCGAAGCGCGCAGGATGGCTTCGTCGATGGGACCGGCCCGGTCGCAGGTTTCCATCGTCACGTCGAGCTCGCCTTCGCCATCATAGCCAACCATATCGCTCTGAATGTTCCCGATAATCGCTTGGTAGCCTTCTTCTTCGCGGATGGCGCTCACGATACTTCTAACGTAGAAGGAGCTCCCGACCAGGTAATCTTCCTCGAGGTCGTAGGCCACGAAGTGGACGGTGTGCTTCGGGTCAAGCTCTTTTAGCGCCCTGGCGGTCGAAAGGATCGAGGCCAACCCGCTCGCATCGTCGTCCGCCCCGGGGTTGTAGACGGAGTCCAGATGCGCGGTGATCCACAGGTGCTTCTCGCCCTCGCTCCCCTGCAAATCCGCCTCTACGTTAAAGCCACGCTTGCCGTTGTAAGCGAACTCGAGGATGCGGGCGGGTACGCCTGCCGCTTCGAAGGACTCCTTCATGTACTGGGCGGCCGCCCTCCTCCCGTCCTCGCTTCCGCGCTCGGCGATCGTGGTCGCGCCACCCGAGAGCGGGGCGGGGAAAGCGCCTGTCAGGCGTGCCAGATCCTCGCGCAGCGAGGATTCGTCAATTTCGGCTGCCGCGGCCTCGGCAACGTTCGACGGCGACGGCTCTGTACCCGAGGCATCTTCGGCCGGTTGCGAGGGGGTGTTCGGGGCGTCATCGGCCCCATCGTCCTCGGTGTTGGCGCAGCCCGTAAGAAGCACCCCGAGGAAGAGCACGAAGACGAGTAGAACCCCGAGGAGTATAGCGAGCGCCCCGCGCCCTACTAGTATCCCCCGGCTCACCTTTCGTCGCACCCTATCCGACTTCGGTTTTGTCCATCTCCCCTTCGCCTTTGACTCGGGGCCTAGATTGCGCCACAGTCGACCTCAAAGGTATCCAAGATGTGTTGAGCCTCCTTGCGGTCGGCCTCGTTGTTTGCCCAAATATGCAACGCTACTACGCACTCGCGGCCCTCCGGCGCAGCGGACACTGTGAACAAGGTTCTGGATCCTAAATCGCCGTCTCCAGGACAATTCCAAGTTTGCATCCTACCCGAGTAGGAAGACCGGTTCAGGTTCTGGCTCTCGCCGCGTTCACATTGGTAGCGAAAGCCATCATTGACGTCTGAAACGACGAGTTCGCTGTCCGTGTACTTCTGCGCCAGCGTCCTCGACGCCACGGCGTATACCCCCGGCGCTGCACCCCCAGGCGTGGTCCAGGCGTCGAGGTCGGCCGAGGCGGTGATCGAGGCCCCGACGCTCTCGCCCAAGAACGACGACCAGCTCTCCCCCTCCTCCGA
>JALZEL010000240.1 GCA_030862075.1 Actinomycetota bacterium
CTAGCGCCACCCGCTGCTGCTGGCCGCCAGAGAGCTGGTTGGGGCGGTGGTGAGCCCTGTCCAGGAGGCGAACCTGTTCCAGAACCTCCAGGGCGCGTTTACGGGCAGCCTTGACGCCGGCGCCACCCACCAGGAGAGGCAGTTCGACGTTCTCAACGGCGGAGAGGACGGGCATGAGGTTGAAGGTTTGGAAGACGAAGCCCATGTGGCGGGCGCGGTACTCGGTGCGGCGGGCGTCGTTCATGGCGTGCAGGGGTTCCCCGGCGATGAAGATCTCGCCGTGATCGATCTCGTCAAGGCCGGAGAGGGTGTTCAACAGCGTGGTCTTGCCGCACCCGGAAGGACCCATCACGGCGACCAGGGAGCCCTTCTCTACCCGCAAGTTCACGTCCTCTAAAGCGTGGACGGTAAGCTCCTCAGTCAGGTAGCTCTTGTACACGCCGCGCGCCTCGACCATGAGGGGGCGCCCCTTCGGCGAGGGGCCGTCCTGTTTCCCGGGCTCCCAGCGACCGGAGACCTCGCGCCCGTCGAGGCCTAAGGAGTCGGCGTAGTTCTTGAGGAAGAGCCGGGCGTAGACGGCACCGGGGAGCCGGGCGGCATCCTCCTTCTCCAGGCCTTCGAGGACGCGGGCGGGAATCCCCGTCTGTCGAGCGGCCGCTTCCAGGGAGAGTCCCCTTTGGCGGCGGGCCTCTTCGAGGAGGCGACCGGTGTTCCTGTCGTACGAGCTGTTCTCCACTCTCAACGCATCCTTCTAGCCCTCGTACCGGAGGGCTTCGACGGGCGGTATCCGGGAGGCCCTCACGGCCGGGACGATGGTGAATAAGAGCGACGCCACCCAGACCCCAGCGCCGATGAGGAGCATCTGTGACCACGGGAAGACGAAGACCGCGTCCGGGTCTTCGATGGCGAAGCTGAAAAGATTGTAGCCGCCCAGAGCGCCTACGGCCACGCCGATGGCTATGCCGAGCAGCGCGACGAACGAGCTCTCGACGATGAACTGCCAGCCGACCATACCCTTCTTGAAGCCCAAGGCCCTCAAGGCCCCGATCTCGCGGCGGCGCTCGTGAACGGCGCGGGCGCTGATGACCGCCAGCCCCGCCACCCCGATCACGAGCCCGAACGCCAGGAACGCCTGCACGATCTTCACGAACGTATCCGTGAACTGCTGCGTCCGTCCCAGAATGTCGTCTAGCAAGAAGGTCTGCGCACCGCTGGCCGCGAACTCCTTCTTGAGCTCCCGACCGACCGCCGTCGCGTCCGCCCTCTCGTCCACTCGCAAGAGAAAGGTCTCTTGCGTCTGAAGGTTCGGGAGCTCCTCTTTGGCTCCCTCGCCGACGATGACGCCGTTGATCACGCCCAGGGTGAACCCACCGGGGTCTTTCATCCTCCCTACGATCCTCTTCTCGGCTTCCGTACCGGAGACCGGGTCGCGCAGGTGGAGCTTGTCCCCCGCCCCGAGCTCCGGGCGGGACAGGAAGTTCCCCTCCCCGTTATACGGAAACGTGAGGATCGCGAGGTTGGGGTCGTTGCTCAGGGCCTCCCACGCCTCCCGATCTGTGGCGTACTCTGGGGAACGCTCCTCAAGCACGTCGGTCGTGGAGGAGAGGAAGCCGTCAGGCGCGTACGTGATGTACTCCGCGACGTTCGCTCCGGGCGCCGCCGCGCCTATCGGCGGCCCGTTCGAGGTCACGTACTCCTCCGCCTCGTACTCGGGCAACTCGACCCCGCCGGCCTCGATCCCATCCGAGCCCGTGATCGCCGACGCCAGGACGTCGTTTTCCTCCACCTTCGCGTCGAAGTCTCCTATGGATGCTACGGGACCGGACTGGACGAAACCGTCGTAGCCGGAGAGCTGTTCGTCGCGGGTGCCTTGGGAGGCGGCTGACTGGGTGCTGGAGAAGATGGAGCTAATGGTGACCATGTACAGGATGAGCGCGAACATGGCGAGCGTGAAGCCGGTGCGGGTGGGCCGGGAGGCCGGGTGGGCGACCGCCATCTTCAAGACGGGCGCGAGCGGTGGCGCGAGGCGCATCGCCCCGCGCAAGACGGCGTAGACGAGGCCAAGGTTGAACGCCGTGAGCAAGACCGCCCCGAGCACCATCAGGACGCCCCCGACGAAGAACATCGCCGGGCTATCCTCGATTGCCTGCGCCACTGACTCGAACTCGTTCGCAAAGTACGCGTACGCCAGAATCCCGGCTCCGACGAGCGTCCAGACGAAGCGGGCCGGCAAGAGCCGGGAAAAGATGAGGCCGAGTCCGAACGCCGCGAGCACGGGCCCGAGGAGCATGAGGTAGCCGCCGAACCCGAGCGCGGGCTCCGGCAGGTAACCGCCCCCAATGAGGAAGCCTGCGGCGGCGAGTCCTGCGCCCGAGGCGAGCAAGGAGATCTGCAGGAAGCCGCGAAGCCAGGAGCGGCTCAGGTCCTTCCGCTCCGGCAAGTCGCGAATGGCGGCGATAACGTTGAGGTTGCCGATGCGGAGGCTGGTGAAGAAGACCGCGAGGAAGGTGATGAGGAGCCCGGCGGCGGTGGCGACGACGAGCGAGGCCGGCTCGACGTAGAAGGGGATGGTCAGGTCGTCGTTGAACAGGTCGGCGAAGATTTCGGTCGCCCGATTCAGGCCCCATACGAGCCCCGCAGCAACGCCCAAGCCCACGAGCGCGCCAAAGAAGGAGGCGAGAAGGCTGTAGGCGTAGCCCTCGTAGACGAAGAGCCTGACGAGCCCGGCGCGTTTGAGGGCGACGGCCCGCAAGATCCCGAGCTCCCGCTTGCGCTCCTCGGCGAGCATAGCGTAGATGTTGATGATCAGGAGTATCCCGGCGAGGATGGCGAAGGAGCTTATCATCAGGAAGATCTCCCCGATCTGGAACCCGCCCCCCTCGATGGTCTCCTTCTTTATCTGCGAGACCTGGAAGTCTAGCCCTTCGGTCGAGCCCTCGACTGCCAAGACCTCTTGCACCGCCTCCGCGACCCTCTCGGAGTCCTCCACGCCCGACGTCACGTCCCCCTCGTTGCTGATAAAGACCGCACTGAACTGGCCCTCCTGCGCCCCCAAGAGCCCGCGCGCGCTCTCCTCGCCAACGAGCGCCGTGCCCGAGGCGCTAGAGAATCGCGCCTCATAGCCCGAGATCCCCTCTTCGGGCATGACCCTTGCAACGGTGAACTCCTCCGGTCCCGCGCGCCCTACGAGGCGCACCCTCGAACCCTCCCCGAGTTCCAAACCTTCCGCTAGGCCTTCCGAGGCGTACAGTTCCTCGGACCCGGGCTCGGGAAGGTCGGCCACCGCCGGAGGCTTCTCCCCGAAAGAACGCAGCTCTTCCCAGTCGGCGCCGACCACGTTGACGGCGGGCGTGGCGACCACCGTCTCGCCCGCGCTGTCCAAAGACTCGGCGGGGACCTCGCCGGTTAGAGCGCCGAGGATGCCATCCACGCCTACCGGTCCTTCCGCAGTGTCTCGGGAGGCGTCGCGCACGGCTCCGGGCGTGATCCCGGCCGCCGTCGACACGTCGAAGAGCGGGACGGGGCGCCGGTCGCTCGGGAGACGCTGCCCCGCCTGCTGGACAACCTCGTCGATCTCGCCCAAGGTCTGGCGCGCTTCGTTCTCCTGGAAGCGCCCGGTGCTGTCGTTAAGAATCAGTGAACCCGAGATGAGCGCCGTCCCGACCATCGAACCGAGCACGACCAGGACGGTGTTCCACTTGCGGCGCGTCAGGTTCCTGAGCCCCATCCGCCTCAGAGCCGGCCACCGCAACATCGAGAAGATGACGGCGGCAGTGACAAGGAGCGCGGCTCCGAAGAGGGTCAGGGCTATAGGGTCCAGTAGTTGCGCCTCCTGGTAGAACGAACGGCACAACTGATCTTACGCAGCTCGCGCGCAAACGTTGCGAACGGAGACACGGTGTATGATGCACGGCGTAACCGTGTCCGGACTCAGGAGGACCTGATGGGGATATTATCCTGGATAATTTTCGGCCTCGTCGCGGGCGTCATCGCGAAGCTTCTCATGCCGGGCCGGGACCCGGGCGGCTGCATTGTCACCATGCTGCTCGGGATCGCGGGCGCCTTCGTCGGGGGGTTCGTCTTCGAGCAGCTCACAGGACGGCCCGATGTGATACGGTTCGACCTCGGGAGCCTCGCCGTGGCGGTCGTCGGGGCGATTGTCGTGCTCCTGATCTACCGCCTGATAGCCGGTCGGAGGACCTAAGGTCGTGGCCGCAAGGCCCGATACCGTGAGACGCCACGTCTCCGAAGGCAAGATCGTAGTCCTCGGCCTGGTAACCACGAAGACCCCCTACCGCGAGACAGTCGAAGAGCTCGAAGCCCGCGTCCGGCAAGCCACCCGGTACTTCCCTTTGGAGAGGCTCTCCAAAAGCCCCCAATGCGGCTTCTCGACCTCCATCGTCGGCAACGGCATCACCGTCGAGGACGAGCAACACAAGCTCCACACCTTCGTCGAAACGGCCGAGAGGATCTGAGGCTAGAGTCATCAGCTCGCTGCTTCGATCCCCGCCAATAGCCGTCTCCCTATCGCTCATCACTCCCAAGACCCGCCCGAACTCCTCCTCCCACTCCCTTTCTAACCCTCTAACTGCAAACGAGTTCCATTAACAGTAACAAGAATTGTTCTTGATTTTTGAGGAAGTAGCCTATAATTTACGGGTAGTTGACATGCACGGAGGAGTGAGTTTTTGGCGGCATTGATGGAGCGTCTAGGGCTTGGGGGGCGTGAGATGACGATTACCGGGCACAGCAAAGACTTCGTGCTCAAGGTGGTCCAACCGTCTTTGGTGGGGCTCATGGACGGGTCGGTCTCTACGCTGGCGCCGCTCTTTGCGACGGCCTTTGCGACCAGAGATTCGCGGGTGACTTTCTTGGTTGGCCTAGCGGCGGCGGTTGGTGCGGCGATCAGCATGGGCTTCTCCGAGGGACTCTCGGACGACGGAACGCTGACGGGGAGGGGACATCCATTCTTGCGTGGCGTGATCACGGGCGTGGCCACCTTCATCGGCGGAATACTCCACACCTTGCCGTTCCTGATCCCGCAGGTCTTGGTCGCGCTGTACTTGGCCTTCGGGCTGGTCGGCTTCGAGCTTCTCACGATTTCTTTCATCCGCTACCGCTACTTCAGGATGAGCTTCCTCGTGTCCGCTTTGCAGGTAATCCTGGGCGGAGCGTTGGTCTTCGTCTCCGGCATCCTAATTGGCAGCGCGTAAAGTGAGGGCGAAGAGGCCGCCCCAATAGGGAGAGTATCAGGATGTAAGTGAACATAAGTCGCTCGATCATTTGGGAAGGTACTGCGGCTTTGAAAACTCGACTTCGTTGCCGCTTTCCCCTTAGTGGCTCAAGCTACAATTGATACGCTATGCTCTGCGAATAGCCCACCATCCCGGCCACCTCCCGCATCGACTCACCCAACGACGTGCGCCAGACCATCAGCAAGTGGGGTCGCAATCCGGATCGCTCGCCTTACGGTAAAGATCCTCCAACCGGGAAGACTCCGATTACTCCGAATTTCGTTTCTCGCTCATGCTCGGAAGGGTACATCCGGATTCCGTACTACTTATCTCAGGAAAGGGTGCACGAGGGATCGTCGAGGGCGACTCGGTCCCGGACATCTTTATCCCACGCCTCGTAAACCTCTGCACTCAAGGCCGTTTCCCGTTCGACCGCCTCGTCCAGTACTATTCCCTGAGGGAGATAAACCAGGCCGCGGAGGATGCGGAGAAGGGCACCATCCTAAAGCCCGTGCTTCGCACAGAACTGGAGTAACGCTCCGCCGACACTAACGCCGCGAAAGGGGTTGAGTATGCTCGAAGGTGTCCGCGTCATCGACGCGCATGTGCATGCGGTCTGCCTGCCCACGCTGAAGCTTTCACTGGGGGAGTGGACCGGACACTTCGAAGGAGGCGTCGCTGACCTCCTGGAGCTGTACGACGAGCAGGGTACTTTGATACCCCGTCGCTTCGACGAGTACGTGGCCGGAGAAGGGGTGGACGTCGCGGTCCTACTCTGCGAGTACAGCCCGAGGGTCACGGGCATCCAGCCGATCGAGGACCTGCTGCCTATCGTCGAGCACAACCCCGAGCGCTTCAGGCTGATGGCCGCACTCAACCCACACTACCATTACCCCTTGACGGACGAGCTGGAGCGACAGATGACTTTAGGCGCGGTGGGCTTGAAGCTGCACCCCGTGCACGGGGGCTTCTCCCCGAACGATCCGGCCCTGTACCCAGTGTACTGGCTGTGCCAGCAGCGCGGGCTGCCGGTGATCTTCCACTGCGGCACGAGCGTCTTCCCCGGCGCCACCAACCGCTACGCCGACCCCGTCCTGGTCGAGGACGTGGCCCGGGACTTTCCCGACCTCACGATCGTCTTGGCTCACGGAGGTCGTGGCTGGTGGTACGACGCCGCCGCCTTCATGACCCTGATGCGAGAGAACGTGTGGATTGAGGTATCAGGCCTCCCCCCGAAGAAGCTGCCCGAGTACTACAGCAGGTACAACTTTGAGTCCCTGGCTCAAAAGATGATCTTCGGCACCGACTGGCCCGGCGTCCCG
>JALZEL010000265.1 GCA_030862075.1 Actinomycetota bacterium
ACCGCGTAGGCTCGGGCGATGTCCGGCGCCGATGCCCCGGTCTCCTCTCCCATTCGGTAGGCGAAGGTGGTGCCGGCCCTGTTGACCATGCCGTTGGCGATCTGGGTGGCGACGATCTCGCGTCGCAGGCGGTGATCCTGCATCCGCTCGCGGAAACGCTCGCGCAAGGGGGTCGGGAAGTACCACTCGATCTCGTCCGAGAGGTGGGGGTCTTCCGGCACGTCGGAGGAGATCAACTCCCCGTAGAGCGTCAGCTTGGTGTACGCCAGCAGCACGGCGAACTCGGGAGCGCTCAGCCCGCGGCCGTCCGACTTCCGCTCGGAGAGGGTCTCCTCGTCCGGCAAAGCCTCGAGCTCGCGATTCAGCCTACCGGCCCCTTCGAGGGCGTGAATGTAGCGGGCGTGCACGTCCACCATCGAGCGGGCCTGGGCGACGGCGATGCTCAAAGCCTGCGTCTGCTCGTAGTTGTTGCGCAGAACGAGCCGCGCCACCTCCTCCGTCATCTCGGCGAGTAGCTCGTTGCGCTGCTTCTCGGTCATATCGCCGCTCTCGACGACGGAGTCGAGCAGGATCTTAATGTTCACCTCGTGGTCAGAGCAGTCCACGCCTGCGGAGTTGTCGATGGCGTCCGTGTAGATCCTGCCCCCGTCGAGCGCGTACTCTACGCGCCCCCGCTGGGTGAAGCCGAGGTTGCCCCCCTCCCCGACCACGTGGCACCGGAGCTCCTTCGCATCGACCCTGCGCGCGTCGTTGGCCCTGTCGCCCACGTCGGCGTGGGTTTCGTCTGTGGCCTTCACGTAGGTGCCGATGCCCCCGTTGAAGAGCAGATCCACCGGCGCCTTGAGCAGGGCTTTTGTCACCTCGTTCGGCGTCAGCGACTCGTCCTCGACGCCCAGCAGTTCCCGCACCTGGGGAGATAGGGGGATGGACTTGGCGGTGCGTGAAAAGACACCGCCCCCCTCTGAGATGAGCTCTTCGTCGTAGTCGGACCACGAGGAGCGCGGCAGCTTGAAGAGCCTTTCGCGCTCTTCGAAGCTCGTTTCGGGGTCGGGGTCCGGGTCGAGGAAGATGTGCAGGTGGTTGAAGGCGCCGACGAGCTTGATGTGTTTGCTCAGAAGCATGCCGTTGCCGAAGACGTCGCCGGACATGTCGCCGATGCCGACCACGGTGAAGTCCTCGTTCTGGATATCCTTGCCGAGCTCGCGGAAGTGCCGCTTGACCGACTCCCACGCGCCGCGCGCGGTGATGCCCATCGCCTTGTGGTCGTAGCCCGTGGAGCCGCCGGAGGCGAAGGCGTCGCCAAGCCAGAAACCGTACTCCTCGGAGATGCCGTTGGCGATGTCGGAGAAGGTGGCGGTGCCCTTGTCGGCGGCGACCACGAGGTAGGTATCGTCCTCGTCGTAGCGCGCCACCTCTGGGGGCGGGACGGTGCGGTCGCTGACGAGGTGGTCGGTCAGGTCGAGCATGCCGCGGATGAGCGTCTTATAGCAGGCGACCACCTCCTGCTGGAGCGCCTCGCGACCTCCCTCCGCCGGCGGCCGTTTGACCACGAAGCCGCCCTTCGCGCCGACGGGCACGATCACCGCGTTCTTCACCGTCTGGGCCTTCATTAGGCCCAGGATCTCGGTGCGGAAGTCCTCGCGGCGGTCGGACCAGCGGATGCCGCCGCGCGCGACCTTCCCTCCCCGCAGGTGCACCCCTTCGGTCCGCGGCGAGTAGACGAAGATCTCGAATATAGGACGGGGGAGCGGCAGCACGGCTATGCTGCTCGGGTCGAACTTGAAAGAGAGGTACGGCTTGAGCTCCCCTTCGGACGTGCTCTGGAAGTAGTTCGTGCGCACAGTCGCCAGGGTGATGTTGAGAAAGTTCCTTAGGATGCGGTCCTCGTCGAGGCTCGCGACCTCGTCGAGCGCCTCCTCTATCTCCCCCTCCAACCGGTCCGTCTCCTCTTCGGTGCGCTCCTGGCGGTTCGGGTCGAAGCGGGATTCGAAGAGCTCCACGAGGAGCCGGACGATGTGCGGGTTCGCGGCGAGGGTGTCTTCCATGTAGTCGTGGCTGAACGTGGTCCCCGCCTGGCGCAGGTACTTAGAGTAGGCGCGGAGGACCGTGATCTGGCGCCACGTCAGCCTGGCTTTCAGGACTAGCCGGTTGAACCCGTCGTTCTCCACAGCCCCGCGCCACGCCCGGGCGAAGGCGTCCTGGAAGATCTCCCTGACCTGCTCGGTCCTAAACTCGCCCCGCGCCTCGTGGACGAGGCCGAAGTCGTGGATGTAGACCGGCCGCGAGGCGGCAGGCTCTATCTCGTACGGGCGCTGGCTGGCCACTTGTACGCCCATGTCTTCCAGCAGGGGCAGGACCTGGGACAGTGAGATCGGGCTCCCCGCTCGGTACAGCCTGAAGCGCAGGAAGTCCTCGGGCGCTTCGAGCGGGTGGTAGAGACTCATCTCCAGGTCGTCCTCGGAGGCGAGGCCCTCGATCCTCTGGACGTCGGTCACGGCCGTGCGGGCGAGGTAGTCGTCGCGGTAGCCGGGCGGGAAGGCCTCGCGGTATTTGTGGAAGAGCTCGGTCCCCCGTTCCTCCCCGCACTGCTCGATCAAGGCGTCGTACAGGTCATCCGTCCACGAGCGGGTCGTCTCGGCGAGACGAGCCTCGATCTCTTCCACGTCGTAGTCAGGGACGTCGCCTGGCCGGGTGTAGACGATGAAGTGGAGGCGCGCGAGTACGGACTCGGAGAGCCGGACGTCGAACTCGACGCTCTCGCCGCCCAGTGCCGTCTGCAAGATGTCCTGCATGCGCTCCCGAACGTCCGTGTTGTAGCGCTCGCGCGGCACGAACACGAGGCACGAGAAAAAACGCCCGTAAGTGTCGCGCCGCACGAAGAGCCGGACGCGCTGGCGTTCTTGGAGGTGCAGGATCCCGATCGCGGTATCGAACAGCTCTTCTTTGGAGATCTGGAACAGCTCGTCGCGCGGGTAGGTCTCGAGGATCTCGACCAGATCTTTCTCGTTGTGGCTTCCCTCCGGGAAGGCCGCGCGGTTCAGGACATACCTCACCTTGCGGCGGACGAGCGGGATCTCCAGCGTGCTCGCGCTGTAGGCGGAGAAGGTGTACAGGCCCAGGAAACGCCGCTCCCCGGTGACTTCACCAGAAGAGTCGAACTTCTTGACGCCGACGTAGTCCAGGTAAGATG
Source organism: Actinomycetota bacterium (assembly GCA_030862075.1). GTDB lineage: Bacteria > Actinomycetota > Rubrobacteria > Rubrobacterales > Rubrobacteraceae > Rubrobacter_F. The sequence goes on from JALZEL010000265.1 coordinate 3,191, forward strand.
GCCGGTGGACCGTGGCGCGCGAGTTGGCTTTGGTGAGGTTGAGGAGGTGGGGATCTCGGGCTAGCCTTCGTACCTCGGGGGGCAACTGCGCGAAGCTGTGCGAGATGGGCTGCGAGCCGGTTTGCCGCAGGATGCCAAGGCCGGACTCCGGCAGGGAACGGAGGACGTCTTCCCCGTTCTCCTCCAGCAGGTCGTACTCGCGGTAACCCAGGAAGGTGAAGTTATCGTCGTCTAGCCATTCGAGAAAGGCTCTGGCTTCGGCAAGTTCTTCTCCTTCGACCGGCGGCGGCTCCTCTTCGAGCCCGGAGACGATGCCGTGGACCCTCTCGCGCATCTTCGGCCAGTCTTCGACGGCCGCGCGCACGTCCCCGAGCACGTTACGGAGGCACTCGCGAAGCCCTTCCAATGCCTCCGGTTCGGTCTGCCGGTCCACCTGCACTTGTATGAACGATTCGGCGATAGCGCCTTCGTCGGCGGAGTCGGGGGGAAAGACTTCGACGAGTCGGCCCTCGTCGTCGCGCCTGACCTGCATGATGGGGTGGAGCATGAGGTGGATCGCGTAACCCCGGCGGTTAATCTCCATTCTCGTCGAATCCACGAGGAAGGGCATGTCGTCGCTGACTATCTCGACTACGGTGTGGGTCGACTGCCAGCCGTGCTCCTCGAATCGCGGGTTGTAAACGCGGATCTTGGCCGCGCCGGGCGTTCGTTGGTGAGCAAGGTTCCGGTGGGCTACGGCCGCCCCGTACAGGTCGATGGGCGAGCGCCCGGCCAGGTCCTCCGGGGCAACCCAGCCGTAGTACTGGCGCACGAACTCTTCGACCTGCGGCGCCTGCTCCTCGGGCAGCTGCTCCCGAACACGGTCAACGACCTTCTCGAGAAGTTCGTCCTTTACCAACATCGACATACTCCCCACCGGATTCCTTTCCGAAAACCATTGTAGCCTAACCCGACGCGTGAGTCGGTTCCTTCGCAGTGGTCGGACCAACGCTTCGGATGGTGTTTGAGGGTCCGCCGTGCTTACTATACATTTCTTAAGACGGGGATCTAAGCTACTGGAGGACTTCATGGACTTCGAGCTCGGCAAGGAGCAGCGGGAGATCAAAGAACGGGCGGCGGAGTTCGCCGACCGGGAGGTAGCACCCTACGCGGCGAAATGGGACCGGGAGGCGCGCTTCCCGGCGCAGGCGTTCGAGAAGCTGGCCCAGGCCGGGTTCATGGGGCTTTGCGTGCCGGAGGAGTATGGCGGGGCCGGGGCGGACTTTCTGTCCTACGTGTTGCTCCTCGAGGAGATCAGCCGTGCCGACGCGGGCGTGGGGGCGACGCTCGCGGTGCACACGAGCGCGGGTACGCTCCCTCTCCTGATCTACGGGGACGAGGAGCAGAAGTCGCGGTGGGTGCCGGACCTTGCTCGCGGGGCCAGGATCGGGTGCTTTGCCCTGACCGAGCCCTCGACCGGCTCGGACACCGCGGCGATAGAGGCGCGGGCCGAGAGGATGGATGGCGGCTACCGGCTAACCGGGCACAAGCAGTGGGTCACGAACGGCCGCGCCGCAGGCGCGATGGTCGTCTTCGCCCGCGCACCCGAGGGGGTTACGGCGTTCGTGGTGAGGATGGGCGAGCCCGGGATCTCCTTCGGCAAGCACGCTGAGAAGATGGGCGTCCTCTCGGCCACGACGGACGACGTGCTCCTGGAGGACGTCTTAGTACCAGAAGGGGACCGACTCGGCGAGGAGGGCAAGGGGCTCCGGGTAGCGTTGGGGACGCTGGACGGTGGGAGGATCGGGATAGCCGCCCAGGCCCTGGGGATCGCGGAGGCGGCCTTCCGGTACGCGACGCGGTACGCCGCCGAACGGACCACCTTCGGCAAGCCCATAGCCGAGCACCAGGCTATAGCGTTCAAACTGGCCGACATGCAGACTAAGACCCGGGCTGCCCGGCTCCTCGTGTACGAGGCTGCCTGGATGAAGGACCGTGGGATGCCTCACGGCGAGGCGGGAGCGCGGGCGAAGCTCTTCGCCTCGGTGGTGGCGAACGAGGTCACTTACGAGGCGGTCCAGGTCCTGGGCGGTCAGGGATACATGAAGGACCATCCCGTGGAGCGGTACTACCGGGACGCGCGGGTGACGGAGATTTACGAAGGGACGAGCGAGATTCAGCGCCTCGTCGTCTCCCGCGGCGTCCTGCGAGAACTCGCGGAGGATCCGGGCGGGGTATATGCCTCTCGGCCGGTGGTCGGTTAGACGTTTCGCCACGCAAACGTCCGAGCTAGCGTAGAATTTGCGGGGAGGGGACGTGTTCGAGAGAGGAGGCGGCTGTGTCCGAGTACGTGCAGTTGGCGGGGGCAATGGTCCTGTTTATAGCGATCCTGATCGGCTCTTACTGGTTCGTGTTGTACTCGCCGGGCTCGCCGAGCCGACGCCAGAGAGAGCGCGAGGCCGAGAGGGAGCGCGAGGCCGACTGAGGGTCGTTCTTCGAGGCGTAGGGGCGTAGGGCTTTGCAGGTATCAGCGAGGACGGATTACGCGCTTAGGGCCGCAGCGGAGCTCGCGCGGGCGGCGGCTGAGGGGATGGGGCCGCTCAAAGGCGAGCGTATCTCCGAGGAGCAGGGCATCCCGAAGAAGTTCATGGAGAACATCCTGCTCGACCTTAAGCACTCCGGGATCGTGCGCACCCAAAGGGGCGCCGCGGGCGGCTACTGGCTCGCCCAACCGGCGGCAGAAATCTCGCTTGCGCGGGTCATACGGGCCGTCGAAGGACCATTGGCCAACGTCCGGGGCAAGTGGCCGGAGGCCGTCGAATACGGCGGCGCCGCCAAGCCGCTCACCGAGGTATGGATCGCCGTCCGCGCGAACCTGCGCGCCGTCCTCGAGACCGTAACCCTGGCCGACCTCGTCGAAGGCTCGCTCCCCGCCCCTGTCGAAGAACTCACCCGCGCCCCCGACGCCTGGGTGCATCATTAAGACCTGTCAGCTCTCGGCCATCAGCCGTCAGCTAGCACGGCACCCGTCCAACGTGTCTTTCGAGAATCCCCGATATCCTGCCACCGACGGGCCGTGGCGGTACGAAAAACGCGAGCTCCGCTGCCTCCGGGCGCGGGAAGTCGTGAGCCCGGGCTTCGAGGAAGTGAAACAGCGGCCGATAAAAAGCAAAAGCTAAAGGCTGATGGCTGACAACCTTGGCAAAGTCGGGTTTTGGGAGGCGTTCCGGTTCTGGGTGAAGTTGGGGTTCATCAACTTCGGCGGGCCTGCGGGCCAGATCGCGATCATGCACAGGGAGTTGGTCGAGAGGAAGCGTTGGGTCTCGGAGGGTCAGTTCCTCAGGACATTGAACTTCTGCATGCTCCTCCCCGGTCCCGAGGCGCAGCAGGTCGCGACGTACATCGGGTGGAGGCTGCACGGAACTTTAGGCGGCGTCGTCGCGGGCTCGTTCTTCGTGATCCCGTCGATCTTCGTCCTGCTGTTGCTGAGCTACCTCTCGGTGGCGTACTCGGACGTGCCCGCGATCACGGGCCTCCTCTACGGGGTTCAGCCCGTCGTGATAGCTATCGTCGTGGAGGCCATGTTGCGCATCGGCAGACGCACCCTCCATCACTCTGCCCTCGTGGCCTTCGCGGTCTTTGCCTTTGTGGCCCTCTACTTCCTCTCCGTGCCGTTCCCCCTGGTCGTCGCGGCCGCCGCCCTGGCGGGAGTCCTCTTGCGACGCCTGCTTCCCGAAGCCTTCAGGGCTCGCAGGCATGGATCTTCTGGTACGGATGGGGAGGAAGCGGCCTTAGAGGAGGCTCCCTCCGGCGATCGCCCTTCGATGGGCCACAACCTGCAGCTCTTGGGGCTGTTCTTCATGCTGTGGGCTATTCCTGTCGGGGCCGTGCTGTTGTGGCGCGGGGGGGAGGACGTGCTTTTTCGGGAGGCCCTCTTCTTCACGGTGGCGGCCTTCGCGACTTTCGGGGGGGCGTACTCGGTGTTGAGTTATATCGCCGACGTGGCGGTCAACCAGTACGGGTGGCTCACCGCGGACCAGATGGTGCAGGGACTCGGGCTCGCCGAGTCTACGCCCGGCCCCTTGATCATGGTGACCCAATACGTCGGCTTCCTCGGCGCGTGGAACTACTCCGGTGGTTTCGATCCGCTGCTCTATGGGGTACTCGGGGCCGCGGTCACGACCTACACTACCTTCCTTCCCTGCTTCCTGTTCATCTTCTTGCTCGCCCCGTATATCGAACTCCTGGCGAACAACAACCGCCTGCAGTCCGCGCTTACAGGGGTCACGGCGGCGGTCGTGGGCGTGATCGCGAACCTCGCCGTCTTTTTCGCGAGCAGGGTGCTGTTCCCTGAGGGGCTAGCCTCGCTCGACGTCTTCGCCCTTATCGCTGCGGCGGTCTCGTTCGTGGTGTTGCAGCGGTTCAAGGTCCCCGTCTACCTGATGGTGCCGGTCGGTGCTCTTGCGGGGATGGTATGGACGCTGCTGTAGGCGATGCGGGGAAGACGCGGTGGCTGATCCTGGTCTACCACCTCCCTCGCGAGCCCTCCCACCACTGGGTCGCGGTCTGGCGCAAGCTGAAGGCTTTGGCTGCCCTCTTCCTCCAGGACGGGGCCGTCACGCTGCCCGAAGATACCGTAACCTGCGAGCATCTCGAGTCGCTGCAAGTCCGCATCCGGGAAGCCAGCGGAGTGATGACCCTTTGGGAGGCACTCACCACCACACCGACGCCCTCTATGACGGCCTCCACGCTTACCTGAGACGGGATGCGCTCTAGCATGAGACTCAAGATCAGGGTTTCTGGCCTTTGGTACGCGGCGGGTAGAGTGGAGATCCTCAAAGGTGTAGGCGCCGGGGCTCCGGAGGGCGAGATTACCTCCATCGTCGGACCCTCGGGGGCCGGCAAGAGCACCTTGCTACGCGCCATAAATCGCCTCGTAGAACCGACCGCCGGGGAGGTGTACCTGGATGGAGAACCGACGAGCGAAATGGACCCCCTCGTGCTCCGGCGTCGGGTGGGGATGGTCTTCCAGCTCCCCGCGCTCTTCGGGGCTTCGGTCGAGGACGCGATCCTCTACGGGGCGCGTCTGGTCGGGCGGGACGCCGATGCGGGCCGGCTGTTGAAGATGTCAGGACTCGATGCCTCCTACAAAGACAGAGATCCACAAACCCTCTCCGTGGGCCAGCAGCAGCGGGTCTCG
>JALZEL010000294.1 GCA_030862075.1 Actinomycetota bacterium
TCCAAGAGATCCTCCCTATCGAACGCGACGGCCCGCGTCGCCGGGGGCCGCCCGCAAGGAGCCCTGGCGACACGCTGGTACTTCGTGTCTCATCGCGTTCCACGATAATCCTCCGAAGATATCCTACCCTGCCCCCTTCAACAAACCCGAGATCCAGAGCGGCTCGCTAGTAGAGCAGCTTCTTGTCCACCTCGTTGATGAGGGGTTTCCCGTCAAGGTAGCGTCGGAGGTTCTCGCAGAAGAGGTCCACCTGACGTTCGTTGATTTGGGCGCCCACCATGTCCGTAGAGTGCGGGCTCACGACCACGTTCTCGAGCTCCCACAGCGGGCTATCCTCCGGCAGCGGCTCCTCCTCGAACACGTCGAGTGCCGCCCCCGCGAGGTGTCCGCTCTTTAGCGCCTCGACAAGCGCGCCTTCGTGCACGACCTTCCCGCGCCCCACGTTGACGAAGTATGCCCCCTGCTTCATCGCCCCTATCGCCTCTGCGTTCAGGAGGCGTTGAGTCTCCGGTGTCCCGGGCAGCGCGGCGACCACGTAATCCGCCTCTCGGAGCGCCTGGTGAAGATCCCGGGTCGCGTACAACTCGTCCGCGTAGCCCCATGCCGCGTCGTCTTCCCCGACCACCCGCTTCACGCCCACCACGCGCATCCCGAACGGCCTCGCCCGAACCGCCACGGCCTGCCCGATGCTCCCCACCCCGACGACGCACAAGATCTTGCCGTACAAGGTGCCCGTGGTTGTCTGTCGCCAACGCTTCTCGGCCTTGTCTCGCCGGAGGCGGTCCAGGTCTTTGGCGTGTGCGAGAAGGGCCATCATCGCGAACTCGGCCAGAGGCCCCGAATATACCCCGCTCGCCGTCGTCACCGCCACGCCGGCGTCCTGCAACCCCGCACGCTCGATGATCTCCCCAGCCCCGGCCATGCTCGCCTGCACCCAGCTGAGCTTCGGGGCGAGCCGGACGAGGTCCTCCGTGTGGCCGCGGGGGAAGTCGTAGAGAACCTCCGCCTCTCCGAGCATCGCGAGGAACTCGTCTTCGCCTTCTTCGGAGCGGTGCCACGCGGGAGGGCCTACGTGGTCCCCCGGCCAGCGCGGCGGTGGGACGAGATCCTCGCGGTAAAGCACCCGCAGCCTCTCGTCCACCTCCCGAATGCGCGCTACGTGCTCCTCCTCAAAGTAGCTGCAAACCACCACCGTTGCCACTATGCCTCCTTTTTGCCGGCGCTTGATACAAAGTTTGATTCTTCCACATTTTCGATGATGCCAGGAGAACCGCGTTCTCGACCAAACCTTTTGTATGATGGTCCGCGGCGCGGTCGGGCGAGTGCTGAACTGAAGGAGGCGGGCATTATGAAATCAGGCCTTACGGAGCGGGTACGCAACACCTGCAAAACAGTTGCCGAAAGAGCCTCCTACGTCCGGATCGACTACGATCGCGTCCCGTCCTATGCGGCGTCCCTGCCGCTGGAGCAGTGCACCGCCCCAGAGCTCGACCCCGAGCGCCACTACTTCGGTGACCCTGACAAGACCGTGGCCTTCTTGTTGACCCTGGATGCGATCAACTTCGGGTCGGGCTACTTCCCGCACCTGCGCAAGCGACCCGGAATGTCTGGGTACTTTACCGTGGCCGCTTCGCTCACCGACCATTACAGAGAGCATAGTTCGCTCTCCACGCAAGAGCTCGCGCGACTCACCGCGGAGGACTGTGCGAGGATTTTTGGCCAGGATCTCAATAACGAGCCCGTCCGCGAGCTCATGGGGCTGTTCGTCAACGCGCTGAACGACCTCGGGCGGTACCTCATCGACCGCTTCGACGGCAACTTCACGGGCTTGGTGGAAGAGGCCGGCGCGTCCGCCGAGCGGCTGGCGCGGCTGCTCGTCGAGATGCCCTACTTCGACGACGTCGAGCCCTACGACGGGATCGAAGTACCTTTCTACAAGCGGGCGCAGCTCACGCCAGCGGACCTCGCGAGGGCGTTCGAAGGCAAGGGGCCGGGCCGGTTCGAGGACCTGGACCGCCTGACCATCTTCGCGGACAACCTCGTGCCGCACGTCTTGCGCGTAGACGGGATCATCCTCTACGAGGAGGGCCTGGCCGCCCGCATCGACGCGGAGGAGTTGATCCCGCCCGGCTCCCCGGAGGAGGTCGAAATCAGGGCTTGCGCCATCCACGCGGTGGAGCAGTTGATCGGAGAGCTGCGCGCGGCAGGGCGCGACGACGTCACGGCGATGAGCCTAGACTACCTGCTCTGGAACCGGGGCCAACAGCCCCACTACAAGAGCGTACGGCCACGTCACAGGACGCGAACCGTCTTTTACTGAGCGTAGAGGGCATGGAAGGCTACCCTACGGTAGTGGACGAGAGGATAGACGTTCTAAACCCACGTGGGGGGAAGACCGGCAGGGTCGCGTGGAAGAGCGAGGCGCACCGGCGAGGGCTGTGGCACCGGTGCTTTCATTGCTGGATAGTTGCTCCGGAGGAACCTTCCGGCGGACCGCATCTCTTCGTGCAGCGGCGCGCAGTCGATAAGGAAACCTGGCCGGACAAGCTCGACGTGACCGCCGCGGGGCACCTCGCCGCTGGGGAGAGGGTCCTCGACGGGCTGCGGGAACTTGAGGAGGAGCTGGGGCTGCGGGTCGAGCCCGAGGAGCTGATCCCGCTCGGGACCCGCAGGATCGAGCAGCAGATATCCGCCGGCTGCAACCGCGAGTTCCACGAGGTCTTTTTGCTCGTGAGGTCGCTCTCTCCCAAGGACTTACGCCTGCAGAAGGAAGAGGTCGCCGCCGTTTTGCGCCTCCGCCTTGACGACGTCGAGGCGTTATACGAAGGGATGGAAATCTTCGCCGAGGAGTGGTTCGGCAGGGGTACGTCTATCGGTTCGGTGCGTCTCGCCGATTTTGTCCTTCCAGAAGAAGACTACCTCCTGCGCGTGGCCCACGCCGCCCGCGCATACCTGGCCGACGAGCGTCCAGCGCCTTTCTCTAATCGGCCTCCCCCGAAAACTGGTCCACCTGCTGTGTAGCGAGCCGCGCCCGCCACACGGCGCTCCGGACGTCTCTTAAGGCGTACGACGCATAGTCTTTGCGAGCATCCTCGGGCCTGCTCTCGACGAGGATGCCTAAAGCCTGAGCGGCCCCGGAGGCCAGGTATGCGGCTGCGGCCGCCTCTAAAGCGTGCGCTCCGAGGAGCTCCGGGATCGCGCAGGCCGCGAGGTTCGCCACGTCCGCTGCCCGGAGCGCGCCTTCTATCCACTCTGTCTGCCGCGTATTCGTTTCCCCGTCCGCCAGGATGGCAAGGACTTCTAACTCCCCCTTCAAGTCCCGTGCCAGTCCCCGAACGACCTTGAGCCGTAAGGGATCACCGGAGCCCGGCGCGCAGGCCTTCACAAGCATCTCGGCTGCCAAAGCCGCTCCGCGGAAGGGCGCTGAGGGGGCCGGGTGTGGACCTTCGGCGGCGTGCGGTTGGTCTTCTCCGGCGGTCACGCCACGGATTCTATCTCAAGGAGGTTGCACTCTCTCCAACCCTAAGCCCTCGGCTTACGTAGTGCAATTCCAGGGGTTATTATAGGGACGATGTCGGGGTTTTTAGGAAGGCGAAGGTAGGGAGATGAAGGTCGCGCTGGCACAGATCAACACCACCGTCGGCGACGTCTGGGGCAACGTCGAGAAGTCTGCGGAAGCCCTGGAACGGGCGGTAGACGGTGGCGCCGGGCTCGTCGTCTTCCCGGAGCTGACCGTCACCGGTTACCCGCCCGAAGACCTCCTCTTGAGACCAAGCTTCATCGAGGACAATCTAAAGGCGCTCCACGAATTCGCCGGGCGGGTGCCCGAAGGCGTCGTCTGCGCTATAGGCTTCGTGGACCTCAACGGTGACCTCTTCAACGCCTGCGCCGTCGTCTCGGGTGGCGAGATCCTGCACCGCTACCACAAACGTTACCTGCCGAACTACAGCGTCTTCGACGAGAACCGCTACTTCCGCGAGGGCTCGGAAGCTCCAATACTCAAGATGGGCCAGGCCCTAATCGGGATCAGCATCTGCGAGGATATTTGGTACCCGGGCGGCCCCGTTCGCGAGCAGGCCTTGGGCGGAGCAGGTGTGCTATTAAACATAAACGGCTCCCCCTACCACCGCCTCAAAGGTGCCTCCCGGGAGAGGATGCTCAGCGTGAGGGCCTTGGACTACGGCTGCTACGTAGTGTGGTGCAACCTCGTCGGCGGCCAGGACGAGCTCGTCTTCGACGGCCGCTCCTCCGTCTTCGATCCCGAGGGCAGCGTCATGGCCCGCGCCAAACAGTTTGAGGAGGACCTTCTCTTCGTGGACCTTCACCCCGAAGAAGCTCTCGTCCACCGTCTCCACGACCCCCGCCCCCGTAAGGAGAACCCCGACCACCCCCCGCAGATCGTCGAGGCCCCGGGTACCGAGTCGGAGACCTCGATCCGGTCGGCCGGCAGGGCTGGCGTCGAGCCCCGTGTCGAGGCTCCGCTCTCCGAGGAGGGTGAGGTGCTCGAAGCTCTGGTCCTGGGCTTAAAAGACTACTTTCGGAAGAACGGCTTCTCGCGGGCCGTCCTCGGGCTCTCTGGCGGCATAGACTCATCCCTGGGCGCCGTCGTCGCGGCCCGGGCCCTGGGCCCCGAGCAGGTGACCGGGGTCCTCATGCCGAGCCGGTACACCTCCAAGGAGAGCAACACCGACGCCGAGGCGGTCGTGAAGAACCTCGGGATAGACAGGCAGGAGATTGCTATAGAGCCGGCCTTCGAAGCGTACAGGGAGATGCTCGAGGAGCCCTTCAAGGGGCTGCCCGAAGACGAGACCGAGGAGAACATACAGTCCAGGATCCGGGGCAACATCCTCATGGCTCTCAGCAACAAGTTCGGTTGGATCGTCCTCTCCACCGGCAACAAGAGCGAGTCGAGCGTAGGATATTCCACCCTCTACGGCGACACGGCCGGCGGTTTCTCTGTGATCCGGGACGTCCCCAAGACCCTCGTCTACCGCGTCTGCCGGTACATAAACGAGATCGAGGGGCGCGAGGTCATACCCGACTCCGTCCTCACCAAGGAGCCCTCCGCCGAGCTTAGGGAGGACCAGCGCGACGTCGACTCTTTGCCGCCCTACGAGGTCCTGGACCCTATCCTCGAAGCGTATATAGAGGAGGACAAGGGCGTAAGCGAGATCGTCGCGGCCGGCTTCGACGAGGAAGACGTCAGACGCGCGGTGAGCATGGTGGATCGGGCCGAGTACAAGCGCCGCCAGGCCCCGACGGGCATAAAGGTCACGGCCCGCTCCTTCGGCCGCGACCGTCGCATGCCTATCACCAACCGCTACCACGAAGAAGACCGAGACGGGCGCGGCTCAGAGTAACTTACCGGCACTCCTCGGGGTGTTGGCTGCAGTAAGGCTTGTCGCCAGGGAGTTTGCCGCGGATGGCGGCGATGAACTCGTAGGCGAGGTCTTCTAGCTGCCGGATCCCGGGCAGGTCGTACAGGAGGAGTGGCAGCGCTATCCCCGTGGCGACCGCCAGAGAAGCGTTGATCGCCCCGGCGCCACGGTAGCGTCTGTCGCCCGGCGAGACAGCCCACGCCGCCGCTTCGCACTCCTCGACGGTGAGGCCGACCGAGGCGGGGACGCCGGGCTTCTGGTAAGGCTCTGCCGTCACGCGGCGGCCGCGGTCAAGCCTCTCGACGAGGCGCGCCGACCACGTGCAGAACCCTCACGCGCCGTCGAAGATCAAGGTGAGCCTTTGCGGTAGCCTTGACATGGGCGTAGTCTACGTCACGTCCCGCCGCCGGAAAAAGAGGGCCGCGAGCAAGACGAACGCGAGCGCGTAGGCGCCGAGCACCCACACGGCCCGTTCGGGATCGACGAGTGGAAAAGTACGAGATTAGG
>JALZEL010000307.1 GCA_030862075.1 Actinomycetota bacterium
CGGCACGCCACTCCCTTGACCGGCTCGAGAGTCACTTGTCGCCCGAGAAGCTTGAGGATGTGCGGCTGGTGGTGAGCGAGCTGGTTACCAACAGTGTTCGCCATGCCGGGCTCTCACCCGACGAACACATTTTGCTGGCGGTGGTGATCTCGGCCGGATCGGTGCGCGGGAGGGTGTGCGACCCCGGCCCTGGCTTCAAGAAGCCCTCCGAGCCGAGGCCGAGGACCGACATGAGTGGTGAGTGGGGCCTGCCCATCGTGGAGAGGATCTCCGATCGCTGGGGGGTCGAGCGCAACGGCTGCGCGTGCGTTTGGTTCGAGATTGACTGAGGCAGCACGTTCTCTCGTCCTGGTAAGAGTTCACGCATCGAATCTTATTTCTTTGTGAACTTTATGCGCCACGCTGGATGTTGTGTCGACTACTATGCTTCTCACCATCTCGTGTTCTGCAAGAGGAGCAGGCTGTGATGTGGGATGTAAACACTTAAAAATAGTACATTATGCGTCATGCCTAAGTCTTCGCTACATCCTACCCTTCACTTAAGCAAAGGACGATTGGAGGAAAGGAGGTGAGGAGTATGGCTGCTGAAGGCAATGTTGCACCACCACTCGTTGGCACCCACGAGGATGTCCACGTCACAGGAAGGAGGATCCTGGCCATCATCGTGGACGGCTTGCTTGTCGGCATCCCCTCCTCACTGATAACTCCGATGCTCTTCGGAACTAGCTCTGTTTATGGCACAGCGTGGACGCTTCGCAGGTGGGGGTTTTGGCTTCGATCTCCTTCGGGATCGTCTTGGTTTACTACATACTCCTAGAAGGCTACCTGGGGCAGGAGGAGTTTGATAGAGGCTAAGGCAGGTACAGAGTGAGCGATAGAACGGCTGCTTGTGGAAGATGTCGCCGTCGGGGGGAGGCCGCGGATACAAAAGGAGAGGATTGTACGCGGAAATATGCTTTCTAACGGCCACGGATTTGACCCGTCGCATCTGCGCCAAAGAGGTCTCGGCCGTCGAGGTGATGGAGGCGCACCTGACCCGGATCGAGCAGGTCAACAATGAGGTTAACGCCATCGTCACGCTCCTGCCCGAGAGGGCTATGGACGGCGCCCGCACCGCCGACGACATGCTCGCCCGGGGTCTGCCAGTCGGTTCGCTGCACGGGATTCCGGTGGCGCACAAGGACCTCATCCCGACGAAGGGCGTCCGTACCACCTTTGGCTCGCCCGTCTACAAAGACTTCGTGCCGAATCACGACGCCCTGATCGTAGAGCGGCTCAGAGAGGCAGGCGCGATAGCTGTCGGCAAGACCAACACCCCGGAATTCGGCGCTGGATCTCAGACCTTCAATGAGGTGTTCGGCGAGACTCTCAACCCCTACGACACTACTAAAACGTGCGGCGGGAGCAGCGGCGGCGCGGCGGTCGCTCTGGCCTGCGGGATGCTGCCGCTCGCCGACGGGAGCGACATGGGCGGCTCCTTGCGCAACCCGGCCAGCTTCTGCAACGTGGTGGGGTTTCGCCCTTCCCAAGGAAGGGTGCCTACGTGGCCCAGCCTGGCGGCCTGGTTCCCGTTCTCGGTTGAAGGTCCGATGGCGCGCACGGTTGGGGATGTCGCCCTTATGCTGAGCGCGATCTCAGGCCCCGACCCGCGCTCACCCGTCGCCCTCGACGAGCCGGGTAGCCTCTTCTCCCGGCCCCTGGAACGAGCTTTTGACGGGGTGAGGGTTGCCTGGAGCAGCGACGTGGGTGGGTTACCGGTGGACCCGCGCGTGATGGCGGTGCTTGACGAACAGCGCGGCGTATTCGACTCTGTGGGCTGCATCCTAGAGGATGATCAGCCAGACTTTACGGGCGCCGATGAGGCGTTCAAGACGTGGCGAGCCTGGTACTACGAGTTCGCCTTCGGGGACCTGCTTGAGGAGCATCGTGACGAGCTGAAGGATACCGTAATCCAGGAGATTGAAGATGGCAGGCGCCTCAGCGGCCCGCAGATAGGGGAGGCCGAGCGCAAACGCACAGAACTCTACCACCGCATGCGAGCGTTCATGGAGAGATACGAGTTCCTCATCCTGCCTGTGTCCCAGGTGCCGCCCTTCGACGTGAAGCAGCGCTACGTCACAGAGATCAACGGGGTA
>JALZEL010000312.1 GCA_030862075.1 Actinomycetota bacterium
ACTTTGGCCTGGCGGAAGAAGTACAGCGCGGCCACCACGCCGAGCGATGCGACACCCGCCGCGACCAAGAACGCGAACCTGTAGCCCGCCACCAGCGCCTCGACTCCGGGCTCTGTACCATTGGACAAGGCCGCGGTGCGGGACGCCGCGAGGCTGAGGAGAGCGGCTAGCCCAAGCGCCGTTCCCACTTGCGCGGAAGTGTTCATGAAACCCGAGGCCAGGCCGCGATTTCCTTCCTCCACTGCCGAGGTTCCACTAGCGGTGGAAGCAACCGAAGCGCAGCCCAGGCCCAACCCGGAAAGGGTTGCGCCCGCGAGCACGTAACCCACGCCGCTCTCGGGCGTGATGCCAGCCGTGACAAACGCTGATGCCGTTACTACCGCGAGCCCCGAGGACATCGTTGCTCTGCCACCCTTGCGACCGGCAATTCGACCTCCTAGCACGGAACCGGCGATCACGCAGAGGCTGAATGGCAAGCCCGTTAGGCCTGCGAAGGACGCGGAGTAGCCCAAAGTGTTCTGCAGGTAGAGGGTGGCCAGCACGCTAACCGGGGCGGTGGCGGCGGTGAGCGCGAATGCGACCAGGGCCGCCCCCACCAACCCGCGCACGCGGAAGAGCCCCAAGGGGACCAAGGGATCGGCGGCGCGCCGCTCCACGAATACGAAGGCCCCAAAGAATGCGACGGCGAAACCGAGTGTCGCCAGTGTGGGCGGCGAGCCAAGACCCGCCTCTTCGATCCGCGTGAGCCCTAGGACCAAGAGCACCAGCCCCGCGGTGACCGTTCCGGCCCCGAGGAGGTCTAACCCGCGGGAGGCCGAGAAGTCCCGGCTCTCGGGGAGAAGCACGTAGGAGAGCACGATCCCCGCCACGCCCACGGGGACGTTGACGAAGAAGATCCACTCCCAACCTAAGACGTCGGTGATGAAGCCGCCCAGGAGCAGGCCCGCCGCTCCACCCCCGGCGGCCACCGCCGTCCAGGCGGCCACGGCTCGGTTTCGCTCTGAGCCCTCCGCGAAGATGGTGGTGATGATGGAGAGCGCCGCCGGGGCGGTGATCGCCGCCCCCAGCCCCTGAAAAGCACGCGACGCTACCAGAATCTCCGGGGAAGCCGAGAGCCCGCAACAAAGCGAAGCCACCGTGAACAAGGCCAGCCCTGCGACGAAGGTCCTCCTCCTGCCCCACAGGTCCGCCACCCTCCCGGACAGGAGCAAGAAGCCCGCAAAGAACAGCACGTAGGCCGTAACCACCCACTGCAGGCCCGCCTGCGAGAATCCGAGGTCCTGCCCGATCGAATGCAGGGCGACTATCACCGCGTTCACGTCCAAGACGTCCACGAACTGCGCCACGCATAACAGCGCTAACGCCGCGCCCTTGCGCTCAACCTGACTGCTGCCTCTTACCTGCAAGATGCTCCTTCATCAGACATCTTTAACGATATACCTTTAACGTTAAAGTAGTATACCATTGGCATCGTGGGCCGCAAGAAGGCAGAAGCGAACGAAGCTTCGGGAGGTTCCGGCGGGCGACGCGTGACCCTCACGCGGATCGCCGAAGAGGTTGGTGTCTCCCCGATGACTGTCTCCAACGCCTACAACCGCCCGGACCAACTCTCTGAGGCTTTGAGGGAGCGAATCTTCGAGACGGCTAGGAAGCTCGGATACCACGGTCCGGATCCCGTGGGGCGTTCCCTGAGGCGACAAAGGACAGACGTGGTGGGCGTTCTCTATTCGAACCCGCTCTCCTACGCCTTTGACGATCCAGCCGCGGTCTTCTTCTTGCGGGGTCTTAGCTCTGTCACCGAGGAGGCCGACCTGGGCCTCCTGCTCGTGCCCGCGGCCGGGGGCGGTGCGTCAGGAGAGCGCCATCCCCGGGCAGCGGCACAGGCTGCGGTCGACGGGTTCGTGGTCTACTCGATGAGCGATGAAGAGCCGCTGCTGGAGGCGGCACTGGGCAGAGAGCTGCCGACGGTAGTTGTAGACCAGCCCTTCAAGAAGGGTGTGCCTTTCGTAGGAATCGACGACGAAGCCGCTGCTCGGGAGGCCGCAGAGTACCTACTGCGTCTCGGCCACAAGAGGTTTGCCGTCGTGTCGTTCGCCCTCTCACCAAACGGCCGGGAAGGACTCGCGGGCTTCGGTCGCCAAGAAGCGGCCACGTTCCAAGTAAGCCGTCTGAGGCTGCGAGGGTACAGGGATGCTCTAGAGAACGCCGGCCTGCACTGGTCGGAGGTGCCCGTCTACGAATGCCCGGGTAGCGCCAGAGCTTTCGGATACCAGGCCGCAGGAGTGTTGCTGTCCTCAAAGCAGAGGCCGACGGTCATCGTCGCCTCGAGTGACCAGCTTGCTCTGGGCGTTATCGAGCGAGCAAAACAGCAAGGACTCGCCGTACCCGAAGACGTTTCCGTGGTCGGATTCGACGACATTTCCGCGGCAGCGAGCGCCAACCCTCCCCTCACAACCATCAGCCAGGACCATACCGAGAAGGGGCTACTGGCCGGACGGATACTGGTTTCACGACTTCGTGGGAAAGACCTCCCGAGCGCCGGACCGCTGGCAACCCGCTTGGTGATTCGAGGTTCGACATCTACGCCACCATGAGTTCTGACTCTCCATTGAGGAGCGACGATGCATGAACTTCCCGAAATTGGTGCTCACTCATGCCACGGGGATTTCTCACACATCCTCGAAGAACTCACCTAAGGTTGTGCGACCAGTAGCACCGGTAGCGAAAATTCGGGCATCGAGGACAGGAGCGCGAAAAATATCTATCGAGACACGGGTGGGACCGACCGCCCCCTTAGCCGAGGGCCTGGCCCTCGCGGTGTTGTGCGCCCAGCAGTTCATCATGGCCTACGACACCATAAGCATGAACGTAGCGATCTCGACGATAGGGGTGGGCCTGAACACTAGCCTCACCGGCGTGCAATCGGCGATCGCCATGTACGCCTCGTAACGACGGCTTTCATGGTCATTGGCGTCAAGCTCGCCGACCGCTGCGGGCTGCGGCGGATCTTCACGCTCGGGACTTTGACCTAAGGGGCAGGGGGCTCATAGATGGGCTTAAATCGGGCTCAGAGGCCTCAAGAATGGTGCTAATGGGGCTAAGGGTCAGAAACGGGCGCCGGAGAGTCTTTCAACATGATGACCCTACCGGCTGGTATCACTTCAAGGGTTTGGCCCCCGAGAATGCTGGCCTTACACCCAAGAGACTGTAACGGTTAGGTTGACTGAGGAGAAGCTTGTAGTTCCTCTATGACGTCCTCCGAGCTGGAGAACTCAGCGCGGCCCAAGGCCCCTATCCTTTCCACCAAGGCATCCGGAGCGTTGTTGCTCTCGGCGGCAGAGATTAGGTCCTCCTTGCTGGCCGGGTATTGTACCCCCTCAAAGTACTGATGCGCCTCGTCCAGATTGAAGTCCATACTTTTCCTTTCTACAACCGGTTCAGGTTCGCTTTCTAGGGTATACCCTCAAGGGATGCAGCTAAATCGTTGCGGATTCAAAGTAGGGCGGGTTGGGCCTCGATGACGTGGGGTACGTCCTGTAGGACGCGACCGACTTAAATCGGGACTACTCTCCCCCGTATGGCGCAGCCGGACTGCCGAGGAGCACTAGACACGCTAAGGGATTGCTCCGAGGAAGGGTGCCGGGAGGCTGAGGATGCCCCGTAGCAGCGCCGTGTAGGAGCCGTTTTAAGCGCTTGCGCACTCCCGATCTCCCCCTGGGGCGCCGCGTCCCGGACCCGGGACTAGAAAAGCCTTCTAGGGCGCTTCAGGAGGCCTTCTATCCCTACCCCACCGCCCGGAAGGTTCCCAAGGCGCAAAATATGGGGCCTCTACGCGGCGCCCCGCGATCTCGCCGAGGCCCTCAAAGATCTTGAGGACCTCTTCCTTCCTCTTCTCCTCGCGAGTTATGCCGTTGTGGAGCTCCCACATCTCCTCCAACCAGCGCAAGTACTTTTCCTTGTAGTCCATTAGTTCTCCAGCAGGTGCTATACGAATACCGTATTAAGCGCCAAAGTTGTGGCTTTAGAGGTAGTCTACACCAGTATGTTACGGTGAGGTACAGAGCCCATCAAGCCCTGCCCAAGAGCTTGCACCTACTAGGTAGGGGCTGCCCTCGCGCTCGGTGATGTTCCGCTCGCGGATGGCTGCCTTCTCCTCAGTTGAGGCGTTTAGCTGACAGACCATGAGGGGCAGTGTTCTCCCTTAAATGCTAACTGTCTTCTTCTTGCGGCAAGCGGTGTGATTTGGTCCCCTGAGGGAGCAAGCCATTCGCTGAGCCGTCCAGATACGCCGCTGTCCTTGCTTCTTTCTCTATGCAGAGAAGGTGCATTATCACGTCCACGCACAGCGCATCCATAAAAGCAGGAAGCCTGTAATTGAGTGAGTACACCTCTCCTCTGTGTAGGATTCTGCTGCGCAACCCATGCAGATGATCTACTGGGAACGCGGCTATGAATTCTTCCGTTGTTCGGCTGTGTACGGCTCACATAGCAGCTTAGCGAAGATGTGTCTACCCGCAGATCGAGGCTACGCCCCTTCATGATGGCGGACGAGGCCGATAACTTGCCGGGTTCCTTCGTGGCTCCGGCCCTTCTCGTGCGTGCGTTCGCGTCCACTAACAGCGGAGAGGCGGTCCTGGGGTAGTGGGGAGTAGTAATCGGGCCGGTGCTAGGACTCCCGCTCCCGCTCCTTGAGCTTCTCGACGACCTCGCGCTTCTCCTGATCATCGGCCGGCTCCTCGGAGACCTCCAAGCGGGAGGAGGCGTCCCCCTTCTTTCCCTTGGGGAGCTCGTCGCCCGCCTTGGCGTCCGTCTCGTTTCTCTTTCGTTCCTCTATGTCGCTCCAGCGGTTTATACCCACTCCTTCTCCTTCCTGAACGTATACTCTATCGAATACGGGATAGCTTCCGGCAACCTTTTATACCCGCTGTCGGGCTAACCCAGTCACCTTATTCACCGAGCTAGGGGCTTGACTGTCGCACTCTACCTCACCTGGCGCATGCGGCTATCCGAGCAGAGAAGCTAGAGAGTTTCAAATAGTTTCACCTGTCTTTATTTCCTCGAGCCGAGGGATATAGTATATCGAGAGAAGAACAGAGAGGACTAGATGACTACCTGGCCTACCTCGACGCCGTTCGAGATCTCAAATTACGACAATCCTGAGACCATCCGCTTCAGGAAGTACGCCACGGGCACGCACCTTATCGTGCACGGAACAAAAGTCGAGGCAGGCCTGACCCCAAAGGAGGCGGTCTGGCAGAAGGTTGAGGCCAGGCTCTATCACTACGAGCCTAGGCGCCAGAAGAAGTATCCTGTACCGGTCCTGATCGTCTACGCGCCCATCCTTCGCCCCTACATCCTGGATCTGGTGCCGGGCAACAGCTTCGTGGAATACCTCCTGAGGGAGGGCTTCGACGTGTACCTGCTCGATTGGGGCAACGCCGGCCCCGAGGATAAGCGCCTTTCGTTCGAGGATTGGATCCTGGACTACATGCCCGAGGCGGTAGAGAGCGTTCTGAAGAATTCCGGGGCT
>JALZEL010000331.1 GCA_030862075.1 Actinomycetota bacterium
CCTCTCCAGTTTGTTCTTTACGGCTTTTTTGAGAGCGTGACCGGTGAAGTCTCCGACCTCCACGAAGCACACCTCTTCGAGGTCGGGGAGGAGGCGCATCGCGGCCTTCTCGGTGAGGCCGCCGGTAGAGAGGACCAGAGTGCCGTGTTTTTGAGCGCCCATCACGTCTATGGCCTGGCCGACGCTCGCCCTCCAGGACGCGGTCGAGAACGGGCGGACGATGCCGGTGGTGCCCAAGATGGAGATGCCGCCTTCTATCCCCAGGCGGGGGTTGGTCGTTTTCTCGGCCATCTTTTCTCCACCGGGGACGCTGATGACGACCCGGACGCCCCGCTCTTCGAGGTCGAGGACTTCCTCCACGGAGTAGGAGATCATGCGCCGCGGCATGTCGTTTATCGCCGGCCCCCCGACGGGAAGCCCCAGGCCCGGCTTTGTGACTACCCCCACCCCCTCGCCCCGGACCAGATCTATCCCCGGCTCCTCGCGCCAGTAGATGCGGGCGGTGAGGTGTGCCCCGTGGGTCACGTCCGGGTCGTCGCCGGCGTCCTTGACGACGACGGCCTCGGCCCAAACGTCCCCCAACTCGCACCGCTCGACGACGAAACGTACGCGCCGCTCCTCGCCCTTGCGGGGCAGCTTTACGTCCACCTCCCCGTGCACCTCGCCGCTCACGAGCGCTTTCACAGCGGCTTTGGCGGCGGCGGCGGCGCAGGTTCCGGTGGTCCAGCCGGTCCTGAGCTTTTCGCCCTTGACCCTCTGCATACTCGGGGGCATGGAGGGCACGCGTATCTTGCGGCTAGGAGACGGCATCCTCTCCCCGGATGGGCGGCGTCACTTGGGCCTTGCGGAACGAGTGGGAGAAGCGTGGGCTGTACAGGTGCGAGCGCGTCCCGCCCGCCGCCAGCCCGGGTCCCACGAGGACGAGCGCCTGCCGCGTGAAGCCCGCCTCGCGTACCCTGTCGGCGAGCTCGCCGAGAGGACACTCAATGATCCGCTCGTCCGGCCAGCTCGCCTTGTAGACGACGGCGCACGGCGTCTCCGGTGCGTATCCGCCTTCCAGGAGCTCCTCCTGCAACAGGCGCGGGCGGGCGGCGGAGAGGAAGATCGCCATCGTTGTGCCGTGGGCGGCGAAGCTCCGAACGTCCTCGGTATTCGGCATCGGGGTGCGGCTGGCACGACGCGTCAGGATCACGGACTGCGAGACCTCTGGCACCGTGAGCTCGCGACCGATGGCCGCCGCCGCGGCCCCCAGGGACGAGACGCCGGGTACGATCTCCCAGTCGAGCCCCAACTCCTCGCAGAGCTCTATCTGCTCCTGGACGGCGCCCCAGAGACTCGGGTCGCCGGAGTGGACGCGGGCCACCTTGAGATCCTCGCGCGCCGCCTGCTCGTAGAGCCCGCGAACGCCTTCGAGCGGGATCGTGGTGGACTCGAAGATCTCCGCATCTGGGCGAGCGTGCTCGAGGACACCCTCGTGCACCAGGCTCCGCGCCCACACGACGACATCGGCTTCGGCGATGAGCCTCGCAGCCCGGATCGTGAGGAGATCCGGGGCCCCAGGTCCCGCCCCGATAAACCAGACCTTGCTCAAGCGCACCCCCCATCCTCGCTGCCCCTCGTGAACACCACCGCCGAGAGGTACGTCCCCTCCCGCCCGACCATCTCCTTCGCCCAGACAACCTCCTCCCCCTGCATACCTAAACGTGAACCATAGATTCCGTCTTCAAGCCGTCCAGACTTTTCGGCGACTTCCAGCACCTCCCCCAAACGTGCTCCGCCTTTGTAGCACACCACGGTCTCGAAGCCTTCTAAGGCGTCTTGAAGCGCTATTTTCCCGGCTGTAAAGGGCAAAAGAGCCAGCTTCTCGTCCCCCACGAGGAGCACCGTGCCGCTCTTCGATGCCAGATCCTGCATCGTCGTAACCCCTGGCACAGTCTCTACCTTAATCTTAGATATACCTTTCACGGCCCGCGAGAGATGGGTAAACGTGGAGTAGAGGTTTGGGTCTCCGATGGTGGCGAAGGCGCAGGTCTTTCCTTCCCGGAGCGGTTCGGCGACCTCTCGGGCGGCGTTCGTCCAGTTGTGGACGCGCGCCTCTGCGTCGTCGGAGAGGGCGAAGAGGAGGCGGCGAACGCGGTTCGGGTCCAGATGCGCCCGCACGACCGCCTCCGCCCGGCCGACCTCTCCCGTGTCGCCGACGGGCACGAAGACCTCGTCGGCCTCCTTTAGAGCGCGCAGTCCCTTGAGTGTCAACAGCTCCGGGTCTCCCGGCCCGACCCCGACCCCGATCAGCGTCCCGCTCATGACACCCGGGCCTCCGTTATGCGTGCCCTGCTTCGCGCGGCGCTGTGCACGAAGCGCCGCGGCACCTCTGGGGTGGCCGACCAGTGGGTGTGCAAGTAGCTCGCGTGCACGCCGCCTACGACGAACCCCTCCTCCCCGCGCCCCGAAAGTTCCCATGCGGGCGACGCCTCGGGCAAAGCCCCGGCTTGCGGCTCTACGATCGAGTAGTGAAACTCGTGGCCGCGCAGCGTAGCGCCGCGTCCGGTAAGCGGTGAATCGGCCAAAGAGAGGGCCTCTCGGTAGCCCAATGAGAGTCGGCTCGTCATGCGGGCCTCGGCGTTGAGGGCGCCGCACATCTTTTGGCCGTCCAATCCGCGGCAAAGGTAAAGGAGGCCGCCGCACTCGGCAGCCACGGGGCGACCGCTCCTTGCGAACGCACGCACCTTCTCTCTCAGGGGCTCGTTCTCCGAGAGGGCTTCGGCGTAGGTCTCGGGGAAACCACCGCCGAGGTAGAGGGCGTCCGTGTCCTCGGGCAAGTCCTCTTCCGTGGTGGGGTCGAAGAAGACCGTCTCCGCCCCGGCGCCCCGCAAGAGCTCCAGGTTCTCCTCGTATATAAAGCTGAAGGCGGGGCCGCCCGCGATCGCGATCCGTACAGGAGGAGTTCCGATCTCCGGCAATTCCGGGTCCCAGGGCTCCACGTAGAGCGGTTCGGCGGAAGCGGCGAGGCGCACGATCTCTTCGAGGTCGCAGGAGCGGGCTATCTTCTCGCCTACAGCCTTGAGCGCCTTCCGGGCTTCTTCGCTTCGCTCGGCGGCGGGGACGAGGCCCAGGTGGCGGTCGGGGGTGTGGAGGTTGGCGTCGCGACGGAGGATGCCGAGGATCGGCACGCCGAGTGGTCCTATAGCTTCGCGGAGCATCGCTTCGTGGGCCGGGGAGCCGACGCGGTTCAGGATCACGCCCGCGATACGCAGCCCGGGATCGAAGGTGGCGTAGCCGTGCACCACCGCCGCCGCCGAACGCGCCATCGCCCCCGCGTCCATGACCAGCAGAACAGGCGCGCGCAGTAGCTTGGCCACGTGGGCGGTCGAGGCGAACTCCCCGCCACCACCCTTGCCGTCGAAGAGACCCATGACCCCTTCCACGACCGCGACGTCGACCCCTTGGGAGCCGTGAGCGAAGAGCGGACCGACGAGGGCCGCGCCGGAGAGGAAGGCGTCGAGGTTACGCCCGGGTCTGCCCGTGGCCAGGGCGTGGTAGGAGGGGTCTATGAAGTCCGGGCCGATCTTGAAGGGGACGACCTTGTGGCCCTCAGCGCTGAACGCGACCATAAGGCCCGAGGCGATAGTTGTCTTCCCCACGCCCGAGTGGGTGCCCGCGACGACTATACGGGGGGTTTCTACCACTCGATCCCTTTCTGTCCCCGGTAGCCCTCGTCGAAGGGGTGCTTCACCTTGTTCACCTCGCTGACCAGGTCGGCTATCTCGACGAGCTCCTCGGGGGCGTCGCGGCCGGTAATTATGACGTGCTGGAAGCCGGGCCTGCTCCTTAGCACTTCGGCTACCTCCTTCGTGTCCACCCAGCCGAACTTCATCGGGTAGGTGAACTCGTCCAAGAGGAGCATGTCGTAGGTCTCGTCGGCCAGCCTTCTTTTGACCTCCTCCCAACCTTCGCGGGCGAGATCCGCGCTCTCTTCGAGGTTCTTGGAGGTCCACGTCCAGCCGTCGCCCATCTTGAACCAGTCTATGTTGCCCAAAGTCTCGGCGGCTTTTTGCTCGCCGACGTTCCACTTACCGCTCTTTACGAACTGGTAGACGCCTATCCGATAGCCGCGCGCCCAGCCGCGCAGCATGACGCCGAACGAGGCCGTGGACTTCCCCTTGCCGTAGCCGGTGTTCACGATCAGGAGCGGCCGCTCCCGCCTCGAGCGACGACGCAGCCGTTCCTCCCGCGGCTCCCTTTGCGTCTCGCTCACGCCGCGCACCTCCTCTCCACTAGTTCTACCAGGGAGTCCGCCCGCAGGTCCTCTAAGCGTAGACACCGCGCGCCCATAGAGTCGGCTACCTCTGAAGCCATTCCGAGTCTCACGAAGCCCTCTTCCGTATCCACGACGACCGAGGCCACCTCCAAACCTCGAAGCATTCGCGCCGTCCGGCGCGGGTTCGGTCCCGCGGTGGCTCGACCGTCGGTGAGGAGCACGAGCAGGGGGCGGCGTTCTTTCTCTTTGAGCCGCTCACGTCTCAACACCTCCGCCGCCTTCTCCAGGCCCGCCGAGAGAGGCGTACGGCCCCCGGTCGGGAGCCCTTCGAGCCGGGGAGCGGCGAGATCGACGCTCGCGGTCGGAGAGAGGAGCAGTTGGGCGGCTTCGCCCCGGAAGGAGATGAGTCCGACCTTGTCGCGACGCTGGTAGGCGTCGGCGAGGAGGGAGAGGACGGCGCCCTTCACGGCGCCCATGCGCCTACGGGCGGCCATCGAGCCGCTCGCGTCGACTACGAAGAGGATCAGATTCCCCTCCCGGCCCTCCCGGACCTTCTCTCGCAGATCTTCCCGGCGTACTACCAGGCCTGGCCCACCGCGCTTACGCATCTTCTGGTAGGGGGCGGCGGCCCGGATCGTCGCCGGGAGCGCCACGTCCGTTGTGACGCCTTCGGGATCGCGGTCGCCGACGGGATGGCCCCGAAGATCTCCGACGACGCGGCTCCGGCGCCCGAGCGGTCCACCCCGGCCCTTCTTTGGAACTTCCAGGCGGACCGGTCTGAACGCGTCGGCGGCAGCGTGGTTCTTCTCGCCCGCGCCCGGATGTGTCTCGGACGTTTCCTTGGTGGGGCTCTGTGGCTCCGACCTGGCTTCGGAAGCGGCGCCGTCTCCGGAGGGAGGCGCCCCACCGTCCGGTCCTCGATCCGGCGGGTCGGGGTCGTCCGAGAGGGCGTTCTCGAGCTCTTCTGGGTCAATGCCCGGCTGCTCGAAGGGGCCGTGCCGGCGGCGATGCGAGAGGGCTAATGGCGCTGCCCGGCGGATGTCTTCCGTCGAAACCTCGTCCCGGTCGTCCCAGGCACAGAGGGCACGGGCGGTCTTCGCGGTGACGATATCGCCGCGCAGGCCGTCCACCCCGAGTTCGGCGCAGAGGGCGCCTATCTTGTAGAGGGCGTCCTCGGAGACGCGGGTCTCCTCGAGCCTCTCCCGCGCCTCTCCTACCCTTTCGGCGAGCTCAATATCGGCGGCGGACCACTTCTTCGCGAAGTCCTCGGGGCCGGCCTCGTGATGGAGGCGGCGACGGACGATCTCGACCCTCTCCTCGGGGTCGGGGCTGCCCGTCACCTCGACCGTGATACCGAACCTGTCCAGAAGCTGGGGTCTGAGCTCGCCTTCTTCTGGGTTCATGGTACCCACCAGGATAAAACGCGACGGGTGCCGGACGCTCACCCCCTCGCGCTCGACGTGGTTCACGCCCATCGCCGCCACGTCGAGTAGCAGGTCGACCAGATGGTCGGAGAGCAGGTTGACCTCGTCCACGTACAAGATCCCCCGGTGCGCTGCCGCGAGCAACCCCGGCTCGAACGCCCTCTTGCCCTCGCTCAAGGCCTTCTCGATATCCAACGTACCCGCCAGGCGGTCCGTGCTCGCCCCGACCGGCAGTTCCACGAGCCTGACCGGGCGTTCCTCGGCGGAGGCGTCTGCAGGATGCGGCCCCGCCGGGCACTCGGGGTTCGGTGAAGCGGGATCGCAGGAGTAGGGGCAACCCACAACGACCTTTATGGGGGGCAGGAGCGTCGCGAGCGCGCGGACGGCAGTCGATTTGGCGGTGCCCTTCTCGCCCCGCACCAAAACACCCCCGATTTCCGGGGAGATGGCGTTCAGGAGCAAGGAGAGCTTCAGATCTTCCTGCCCGACGAGGGCGGAGAAGGGGTACGGGTGCGGGTAAGCCATGCTCAAGGGTGCCTCTCGTGGTGGCGTAGGTAGGACGCGTAGAGCACCGCGAACTCCCCGAGCAACAAGAGAACCGAATACGCCAGGATGTCAGGGAACGAGTCGGTAAGCGCGTGCACGACCCCGAACGCAACGGCCGCAGGGGCTCCCACCGCGCCAGCGCGGGTCGGGCTCTCCTTCAACCACTCGTAGAATTTCCTCACGCGCGTTCCTCCAAAAGCCCCTCGTTCTCCAGATAAGCCTGCTTGAGTCCTTCGAGATCCTGCTGGTCGGGCTCAGACCAGAGCCCACGCTCTGCTGCTTCCAAAAGTCGCTCGGAGATGGCGCGTAAGGCCCAGGGGTTGGATTGCTGCATGAAGTCGCGCACCTCTTTGTCCAGCACGTATTTGCGGGTCACGTCGCGGTACATCCAGTCCTCGACGACACCGGCGGTGGCGTCGTAGCCGAAGAGGTAGTCCACGGTAGCGGAGAGCTCGAAGGCGCCTTTGTAGCCGTGGCGTTGCATCGCCCCGATCCACTTCGTGTTCGCTACGCGCGAGCGGAAGACGCGGCGGGCTTCCTCCGACAAGTCTCTCGTTTTCACCCTCGAAGGGTCGGCGGAGTCGCCGATGTAGCTCTTGGGGTTGCGGCCGGTCAGGGCGCGGACGGCGGCGATCATCCCGCCGTGGTACTGGAAGTAGTCGTCGGAGTCGAAGAGGTCGTGCTCGCGGTTGTCTATGTTCTTTACGGCGACCTCGGTGCGACGCAGGTTGGTCTCCATCGCTTCGCGGGCCTCAATGCCGTTCAGGCCCTTCCCGTAGGCATAGCCGCCCCAGACGGCGTAGACTTCGGCGAGATCCTCGTCGGAGTGCCAGTTGCGCGCGTCCACGAGCGGCAGGAGGCCCGCACCGTAGGCGCCAGGCTTCGAGCCGAAGATGCGGGTGGTCGCCCGCCGCTCGTCGGCACCGGAGCCCCTTTCTTCCTCGGCGTGTTTTTTGACGAAGTTCATCCCGGTGGGCTCGTCGAGGGCGACTACGGTGCGGACGGCTTCGTCTATCAAGGAGATCAGGTTCGGAAAAGCGTCCCTGAAGAAGCCGCTGATGCGGACGGTGGCGTCTATCCGCGGCCGTCCTAGCTCCTCCAGGTGCATCACCTCGAGGCCCGTCACCCGCCTCGACTCCTCGTTCCAGACCGGTCGTACGCCCAAAAGCGCCAGGATCTCTGCTATGTCGTCGCCCTGCGTCCGCATGGCCGCTGTGCCCCACACCACGATCCCGACGGTCTCCGGGTACCGCCCCTCCTCTTCGAGGTAACGCCGCAAAAGGTCGTCCGCCAGGCCCTGCCCGATCTCCCACGAGAGCATGCTCGGCAGTGCCTTCGGATCCACCGAGTAGAAATTGCGCCCCGTGGGCAACACGTTCGTGAGCCCCCGCGTCGGCGATCCGGACGGTCCCGCCGGCACGTACCCTCCCCTGAGGCCGCGCAGGAGGTTCCCCACCTCTTCTGGTGTGCGAAGGAGGCGCGGCACGAGCACTTCGGCGGCGAAGGAGAGCGCCCTTTCCACGCCCTCGCCCGCGGTACCTAAGACCTCCTCGCAGACCGCACCGGACGCCGAAGTCTCCCAGCCCCGAGCCTCCATCGCGAGGAGCAGGGCCTGCGTAGCTTCCTCCAGCCGATCCAGGAGGTCCGAAGCCGTGGCAACCACGCCGGGGAACCGGGCGACCAACTTCGCGGGCGCCTCGACCCTTGTCCCGCCGCTCTCAGAGAGGGCCCGCTCGTCGAGGCCGTAGGCTGCCCCGACGGCGCGCCGCAATCCCGGGACTTCTCCGGCCCCGAGCCGCAAGATGGCGGCGACGAGGTGGCGCAGGGCTCCGCCCTTCGGGGGTTCGCCCAAGACGTGCAGGCCGCCCCTTATGGGCAGGTCCTTTATCTCGCAGAGGTATCCGTCCACGTGGTTCAGGAAGTCGCCAAACTCCTCGGGCTGCTCCTCCACTCCCAAGTCCCGGTGCAGCTCGGCGTCGCGCAGCGTCTCCCAGATCCGGGCCCGTATCGCCGGCAGCTTGGACGGGTCGAGCGTCTCGATCTGGTAGTACTCGTCGAGGAGCTGCTCGAGGCGCGCCAGGTCGTCGTAGGTCTCCGCCCGTGTCATCGGGGGGATGAGGTGGTCCACGACCGTCGCGTGCGCCCTCCTCTTTGCCTGCGTCCCCTCCCCAGGGTCGTTGACCACGAACGGGTAGAACAGCGGCACGTCGCGCAAGGCCGCGTCCGGGGCGCAGGAAGGAGAGAGACCCAGGGACTTGCCCGGCAGCCACTCTAGCGTTCCGTGCTTGCCGAGGTGCACTATCGCGTCCGTCTCGAACTCCTCGATCATCCACCAGTACGCCGCAAGGTAATGATGGGTCGGCGGCAGGTCGGGGTCGTGGTAGATCGCGATAGGGTTCTCTCCAAACCCTCGCGGCGGCTGAATGCCGACGAAGACGTTCCCGTAGGAGAGACCCGCTACCACGAATTCCCCACCGTCCACGTAGAGCTCGCCCGGTGGTAGTCCCCAATGCTCCTCCACGTCGGCCCTCAAAGGCTCGGGTAACCGGGCGAACCACTCAGCGTAGCGATCAACGTCTAGCCTACCGGCTACCCCTTCGAGCTGCTTCCCGGTCAGAAACTCGAGGTCGTGTCCACCGGCGTCGATGAGGGCGTGGATCAGGGCGTCCCCCTCCTCAGGCGCCCCGTCTACCTCGTATCCGGCCTCGCGCATGGCCCCGAGCAGCCCGACGGCGCTCGCTGGGGTGTCGAGGCCGACGGCGTTGCCGACCCGCGAGTGCTTGGTCGGATAGTTCGAGAGGAGGACGACGACCTTCTTGTCGACGTTCGGGACGCGCCCGAGACGGGCGAAGCGGGCCGCGAGGCCGGCTACCCTTAAGGTTCGCTCGGGGTCGGCCCTGTAGAGGGTCAGGGGGGCGCTCACGGGCGAGTCGGCGCCGAAGCGTTCTTTGAAGGAGAAGGGAACGCTGACGATGCGCCCATCGAACTCCGGAATCGCCACTTGCCACGCTACGTCTAGCGGCGAGAGGCCGGCGTCGGAGGCTTGCCACGCCTCGCGTGAAGAGGTCGTACAGATGCCCTGTATCACCGGCACGTTTAGGGATTCGAGCGCCGGGACCTCCCACTCAAGCCAGTCCTCCGGCGAGCCCTCCTTGCTCGCGTCGGCGGCGTTCGAGCCCCCGCTGGCGAGCACCGTGGTTATGAGGCAGTCCACCCGTCCTTTCAGCATCTCCAGCGCGGGGACCTCCCCTCCTTCGTCCGCCCGCAAGGAGTAGCAGTACACGGGGAGGGCGTCGGCTCCGAACCTTTCAAGCGCTTCCACGAGGGCGTCCACGAAGGCGGTGTTGCCGCTCATCCAGTGGGCGCGGTAGAAGATCACGCCGACCATCGGCCTCCGCCCGTCGTGCAGCGCGAGCAAGTCTTCGAGCGTGGAACCCTCGGGCAGCCTCGGATGATAGACGCCGAGCTCAGGCAGCTCTAGGGGCGGCTCGAAACCGTACCCCTCGACGAGGATGGTGTCGACGACGAACCTGAAGAGGTTCTCCGTGTTCCTGACACCGCCGTGCCGGAGGTACTCGAACGCCTCGGCGACGGCGCCAGAAGGCGCGGTCGAAAGCGCCGTAAGCTCCGCGTCGGGCTCGGCCTCCCCCCCGAAGGCGAGCAGGGGAACCCCGAACTCCTCGCACCGTCGCCCGAGCTCCTCGAACCTTTCAGGCCAGGCCTGCCGACCGCCGAGGAGCCGGACCATCACGGCCCCAGCTTCGGGCAGCGTCTCTCGGAAGAAGGCGCGTGGATCTTCGAGCATCGTGGGGTTCGCGCAACGGACTTCGGGGAAGCCTTTGGGGAGGAGCTCGGTGGCGCGGGCGGCGGCCAGGATCTCGGTATCCGCGGTAGTTAGGAAAAGCAGCTTCGCTGCTTTTGAGGTGTCAGTCATCAGCTCTCAACTCTTGCTCGTCGTCACCCGGCGCCGCAAACCTAGCCGGTGAGAAATTCGGGCCGCCTTTCCCGTTCGCCGAAAGCGGCGCTTCCGCGCGGGGAGTATCGTCAGCCGTCCCAGCCGTTCGTTGACAGCTGATACCTGATACCTGACAGCTGATCGAAGTTGGACCGTCTTCTATCAATCGCAGCAAAGCCTCACGGTCGACGTTCTCGGCGACGAGGTCTCCTAGAGTGTCGAACTGCGCCTCTCTGCGGGAGGCGAACGTCACGTCGCCCGCCATCCAGTCGAGACCGCGCTCTTCGGCGACCCAGCGCAAGAACGCGCGCCTGAAGCCATCGGACTCCAAGACGCCGTGCCAGGACGTGCCTAGAACCGCCCCGACCCTGCAGCCTTCGGCGTCGCCGTTCTGCGAATCGTTCATCGCGAAGAGCGGCTCGCCACCGGAGCAGTGGACCCGGCCGTACCGGATCTCGTATCCCGAGACCTCCACGTTCCCGAACCCCAGCGCACGTCCCTCGGGGCGCGCGAGGAGCTTCTCCTCCCCGAAGACCGTCTCCGTAGGCAGGAGGTCGAGCCCAAGAACTTCTCCCTCGCCGCTCTCGACGCCGTCCCTGATGCGCCTCCCGAGCATCTGGTAACCGCCGCAGATCCCGAGGATGGGCAAACCGCGCCTCGCCCGCTCGGCCAGGGCGCCGTCGAGGCCGCGGGTTCTCAGCCAGGCGAGGTCGGCGACGGTAGCCTTGGTGCCGGGGACGATGGCCAGGTCTGAGGCGAGGACCTCCTGCAAGGACTCCGTGAACGAGACTGCGACGCCCGGCTCGTGCGACAAGGCGTCGAAATCGGTGAAGTTGCTGATCCTGGGGACGCACACGACCGCGACCCTCAAAACGTTCCTGCCCCGAGGCGGCGAAAGGTCCCGCGGCGCGTCGAGGGCGAGCGAGTCCTCCCCGTCGAGCCAGAGGCCCCGGACGTAGGGCAGCGTACCGAAGAAAGGGCGGCCCGTGAGCTCGCTCAATGTCTCGAGTCCCGGCGCGAGTACAGCCTTATCACCCCGGAACTTGTTCACGATAAAGCCACCGACGAGCGCCTGGTCTTCGTTATCGAGCAGCGCGAGTGTCCCGTAAAGGGAAGCGAAGAGGCCGCCCCGGTCTATGTCGCCGACCACGACCACGGGGAGCTTCGCCGCTCGCGCGAGGCCCATGTTGGCGATGTCGTCCTTTCTTAGGTTGATCTCCGCCGGGCTCCCCGCCCCCTCGCACACCACCACCTCGAACCTACGCCGGAGGTCTTCAAAGGACTCCAGAACCACCGGCAGGAGCTCCCCCTTCATCCCTTGGTAGCTCCGGGCGCTCGCCGTGGCGAAAGGCTTGCCGCGCAAGATCACCTGGGTCCTCTTCTCCGCCGAGGGCTTGAGCAGAACGGGATTCATCGCAGCCTCGGGTTCGACGCGGGCGGCTAGACTTTGGGCGGCTTGGGCACGTCCGATCTCCGCCCCTTCTCTCGTCACGAACGAGTTGAGCGCCATATTCTGCGCCTTGAACGGTGCCACTTTGACGCCCTCACGGACGAGCCAACGGCAGATACCGGCCACGAGCACGCTCTTGCCCGCGTCCGAGTGCGTCCCGGCGACGAGGAGGGCGCCCATCATCGCTGCCCGCCTCCTGCGGCGACGGTCGCAGCATCGCGGGAGCCGACGGCTTCCTGCGCCTCCGCCTTCTCGCCGAGCAGCCCGAAGACGCCACCGATCCCCGCCCACAAAACGGCCTGCGTTCCCAGAGCGGAGAGCCTGAATTCCCACACGAGGTCTATGGGCGCTTCTCCTACGTCTCCGAAGTCGGGCATGAGCGCGAGCAACAACCCCCAGGAGACGAGGAGGAACCCGCTCACCGAGAGGTGCCGCGTCGGCGCGGCGAAGCTCTTGATTCCCCGGGACAGACGCCAGGCAAAGAACAGAACGAGCAGGGAGAGGACCACCATGGCCAGGTAGGCCGTGGTGCGGGCAGCGAGCGTCTCCGGGGCCATCCCGATGCCGGGCGGGTTCGGAGGATACTTGAGAAATGGCAGGAACACGGCCCCGGTGAAGATCGCGCCAGAGAGCGCCAGGCTCCGC
>JALZEL010000357.1 GCA_030862075.1 Actinomycetota bacterium
CGAAGGTGGGTCGTGATCGATGAAGCGCCGCCCGTTGTACTAGGGCGGCGTTTTCGTTGATACGGCCCGGAGAAGAGAAAGGTGGGCTTGGTACATGCCCGAAGGAACGGTCAAGTGGTTCAACGACGAGAAGGGCTACGGCTTTATCGCCCCTGACGAGGGTGGTGAGGACCTCTTCGTGCACTACACGGGGATAGACGGCACCGGCTTCAGGTCCCTCGAAGAGGGCACCAGGGTCTCCTACGAGGCGACCCGCGGCAAGAAGGGCATGCAGGCGGAGAAGGTCACCGTCATCTAGTGGAGACCTAAGCGCTAGCGTGAGGGCCGGGGGCGTACCCCCGGCCCTCTTTTTTGGGCTCGGGTTAGCTCAGTCTTTCCCCAGACCCTCCCGGAGGACGGCGCGGGCGTCCGAGTAGATCCGTGGCAGGGGAAGACCGGTCTTTTGGGCGAGCAGGACTGCGTCGGCGTACTCTGGTGCGACTACGAAGTCTTCCCCGTCGAGGCTCCCGACCTTCGTTTTGCATGTGCCGTACGGTAGCTCGACCTCTACCGTGCGGCGCTCGGCGATCGTGCGCCCTACCCGAAAGTGGCGGACGCCCAAAGTCCCGGTCTCCCGCATGAGCAGCCGGACGAGCTTTTCGCGGTCGAGGCTCCGGGCTAGGGCGCAGACTTTGTAGGCGCCGCGACCTTTTTTCATAACGATGGGCTCGAGCCAGGCGTCGAGCGCCCCCGCTTCGAGGAGCCTCTCTACCGCCGCCCCGAGGATCTCGCCCGGCGCGTCGTCCACATTTGCCTCCAAGAGCTCCACGTCTCCGACGGCGCCCTCGAGTTGGCCCACCACGGCCCTCAAGACGTTTGGGGCGTGACGCAGCGTGGCCCTCCCGGCTCCGTAGCCTACTCCGCGCAATACCATCAGGGGCGCTGCTTCGGTGAACCTTCGGCCCGTCAGGCTCGCCATGAGGGCGGCGCCGGTCGGGGTCGTCGTCTCCGTGGTCTCTTCGGTCCAACGCACCCGAGAACCTTTGAGGACCTCTAGCGTGGCGGGTGCGGGGATGGGGAGGGGACCGTGGTCCGAAGGAACGACGTCCGTACCCAGCGGCAGAGGGCCGCAGCTTACGCTCTCTGCCCCGAGAAGCTCGAGGGCGACACAGCTCCCCACGACGTCCACGATCGAGTCCACCGCCCCGACCTCGTGGAAGGTGACGTCCTCCGGCGCGCGGCCGTGCACGGCGCCCTCGGCGGCTGCCAGAAGCCCGAAGGCCGCTAAGGCCCTCCTCGCTGCCCGCTCTGGAAGATCGGCTTCCTCCACGAGCCGTCGGATGTCGGCGAAGGTGCGGTGGGCGTGCTGCTCGGAGTGCTCCACAGTTATGCGGAGCGCTCGCACGCCGCTGACCTCGACGGTTTCGGTCCGGGTCCCGAACGGCACGCCCAAGGC
The DNA here is from genome assembly GCA_030862075.1 of Actinomycetota bacterium. GTDB lineage: Bacteria > Actinomycetota > Rubrobacteria > Rubrobacterales > Rubrobacteraceae > Rubrobacter_F. The sequence continues at coordinate 1,436 of JALZEL010000357.1, forward strand.
CTCGAGCTTGCGAGAGACCTCCGCGAGTGAGGCCCCTGCCGCGACCAAAGCGCCCAGGGTCATGTCGCCGGCGGCGCCGCCGACAGGTTGGAAGTGGACGTGGAAGGGCCGAGCCGTCTTAGTCTCGGTCGCCCCGGTTGCCGGTCGTCTTACGGGCCGTAAATAGGGTGATGGCGAGGAGTATGGCCAGGAGGGCCAGGGGACGTGGGTCGCTCCTCACGGCGTCGGTGAAAGGGGTGGGATCTCCCTTCTCGCCGGCCTCGCGGGCCAGAGAGATCTGGCGCTTGGCCGAGTCCACGAACTCCTGTCGTTTGGCCCTGAAGCTAGCCTTGACGCGGGCCGCCGAGTCCTTGATGCGCTGCCTCACCGTCCACTTGACCTTCTCGGCTACGACCTGGGGCTCGACGTGCTTGCGGAGGTCGGTCACGTCCGGGGACATGCGGCTCCGGATCTCGAACATCTCCCGCTCTATACGCTCTGGTGTCTGGCTCACGACCTAAGCTGCCCCTTCAACCAGTCTATATTCTGCTGGAGAGCGGCCATCGTCCGGCGGGGCTTGGGATCCAGCCCCCGCAACCTGCCTGCGCCCGCCAAGGCGAG
>JALZEL010000371.1 GCA_030862075.1 Actinomycetota bacterium
AACCTTCCTCGGCCACCGATGACGAACACGCACACGAGGTTTATGTAGCTCAAACCGTCCTTGTGAGGGGTGATGCCAAGGGAACCCCCCTCGTACCTCTGGAGTACCATAGAGTTGAAGTCCAAGGCCGTTTGGAAGGGGTAAGTCTCTAACCTCGCCAAACGTTGTTCGAGCAGATCCTGAAAAGAGTCCTTGAGAAGAACATAGCCACCGTCTTCCGGAAAATCGTCGAACGACGATACCTGCTGCCTTACTACTCTATCGCCGCTGCCCACGATCTCGTCTTCCGGTTGGTAGACGTAGCCTTCTGCTTCCTCAAGAAGAGCCAGCCTAAAATCTTCGGTAAGAAGCCTGATGGAGGTTGCGCCAACGGACGAGAGTTCTTCGAAGATCCTGCCGATATTGAAGTTAGTCGGTACGAAAAGCTCCTCGATCACTTTACAGAGCCCTAATCCCTGCTGCCGCTGTCACCTCTTGGGTAGGGGCGACGTTGTATCTCGGTGGGACCTCTGACAGAGGAGCAGTAATCTCGAACTCCTCTGTCAGGGTCTCCACTGGCGTCGTTAGGGTATATCTTCCGCACACTACTGCCCACCCACTTTTGATCTTCTCCGAGGCCCTTCCTTTGCTTGGAGATTACCAGGAAAGGCTCTCTCCCACCCTATATTATTTAAGGCAACTGTCCTCTCGACGCGGGTATGTGTATCCGCCTTGGCCGTCTCTCGGTCCGCGAGGGGGCCGCTACCCTAAGGGGAGGCGGGGCTGCTGCTTATAAAAGAGCCCGGTGGATTCAACCGGTCGGTGCAACACGGTAGGGTTTTCGGTGTTGTTCGGATCGGAGGTATGGGTGTGGCTAAGCTGGGTCGTCCGGGATTGTCGGCGGCGCGCAAGAAGGAGCTGTGGGATCGGTGGAAGGCCGGGGAGTCCATTAGCGACATCGCCCGGGCGTTGGAGAAGCCTCCCGGCTCTATCCATGGGGTACTAAAGGCCACCGGCGGGATCGCTCCGCCTCAGCGATGCAGGACAAGATGGGCGCTCACTCTGGCCGAGCGGGAGGAGATCTCCCGGGGACTTGTGGCCGGAGAGTCAATGCGCGCTGTCGCTGCCCGGTTGGGCCGGTCTGCCTCGACCGTAAGCCGAGAGGTCAACCGTCACGGCGGGCGTAGAAACTACCGGGCCACGAAGGCCGACGAGCGGGCCCGGGATCGAGCCCGTCGTCCCAAGAGATGCCTGCTCGCCGACAACAATCACTTGCGCGATGTGGTAGCAAAGAAGCTCAAGGAGGACTGGTCACCACAGCAGATCTCCGGTTGGCTTGTAAGACACTACTCCGATGATGAGGCGATGCGCGTGTCAGGTGAGACCATCTACCGCACCCTGTTCGTCCAAGCCAGAGGCGTGTTGAAAAAGGAACTGCTCGCCCATCTGCGCTCCGGCCGGACGATGCGTCGGGCCCGGTGCGCCTCCACCTCGGGCCAGCAGCGTGGTCAGATCAAGGAGGCCGTCTCGATCCGTAATCGTCCACCCGAGGCCGAAGACCGTGCGGTGCCCGGACATTGGGAAGGGGACCTGCTCGCCGGGGCGCGCAACACCCACGTCGCCACCCTGGTCGAACGCAGCTCTCGGTTCGTGATGCTGGTGCGCGTGAGAGGCAAGGACACCGAAAGCGTCGTGGGGGCCTTGAGCCACCAGATCCAACGACTGCCCGAGGCCATGATGGATACCTTGACCTGGGATCGAGGAACGGAGATGGCCGGCCACAAGAAGTTCACCGTCGCCACCGACGTCAAGGTCTACTTCTGCGACCCGAAGAGCCCCTGGCAGCGCGGCACGAGCGAGAATACCAACAGGCTGCTGCGACAGTACCTGCCCAAAGGGACCATCCTCTCAGCACACAGCCAACACGACCTCGACGCGATCGCGCTGAAGCTAAACACCCGCCCCCGTAAGACCCTCGCCTACCGCACCCCGGCTGATACACTGGCCTCCACTGTTGCGCTCACCGGTTGAATCCACCATGTCCTTGAAGCGGGAGATGCCCAACTGGTTGCCCGTCAGTCTCCCGAGCAGCGGTGTGCCGTAGAAGGCGACGGACGCCGGGAATACGAGCAAGAGAGCGGCGGCGTAACCGGAGAACGCCCCGCTCATGGCGACCGCCGACAGGAAGGCGACCACCGCCAGCAAGATCTGCGATCGCTTTCGGCGGAGCGCACGGCTACGCCCGGAGGTCAAGCCCTCGTCGAATTTGTCCACCTCCGCGAGGTGGTCGACCATGTAGCTGGCGTAGACGCAGAGGAAGACCGCCATGAACAGCGGCAGGGAGAGCCGCCCCATCGAGACGAGCGCGTACAGGGAGATGCCGCTGGCCCCCGCGAGCGGTAGGACGAGCCCCTGGTAGGCGCACCGGTGAAGGAAGTCGCCCAGGCGTGCAGATACGAGACCGGTGGTCATCTCTGGACGCTCCAGCAGGGTGCGTTTTCATCGCTTTCGTTGTTATTCACTGAGGCTCCATCGCTGTCGTGGATCTTCATCCCGTTGGTCTCATGGCCGTAAGGTCCCTTTCGCAACGCTCTTTCGTCAACTAAGTGGGGCTACGGACCCTACCTCGTCAGGCAAGGAACCTTCGCCCCGTTTGCCGCGACACAACTAATTGTCGAGCCTGGAGCGCGGAGATCCTATGGTACTTCTGGCCATTTCTTATGGTACTTTTGGCATACTCGAGGGTAAGCCTCCCGGTCTCCGGGTGGCGCTTCTGGAGGCCCGGTGGCGCTGGAAGAGAAGCTATTGCGTGGGTGGGTTGCTACTGTCTCTCTTGCTCGCTGAGCAGGCCGAGTTCGATGGCCCGAACGGCCGCCTGGGTGCGGTCGGAGACGTTTAGCTTCAAGACGATCTGCCGCACGTGCTTCTTTACGGTGCTCGTGCTGACTAGGAGGTTCTCGGCGATCTGGTGGTTGGTTTGTCCCCGCGCTATCAGCTTCAAGACCTCGACCTCCCGCGAAGACATCGCTTCCGGAAGCGGGGGTGGTTCCGGGCGCTCTTCTAAAGGTCTTCTCCCAGGGGGAGCAGGGGATCGCTCTTTTTCCGTTTGCGCCTCGTCGGCGAGGCGCAGGATCAGGCGCCTCGCGAGCTCCTGGTCTAGCGAGGTTTCGTCTTGAAGCACCCTCCGGACGGCGCTGATCAGCTGTTGCTGGCTCGCCTCTTTGAGGAGGTAGCCTGCGGCGCCCCTCTTGAGCGCTTCCAAGAGGTACTCCTGATCCTCGTGGGTCGTCACGATAAGGACGCTGGTCTGGGGACACTTCTCCTTGATCGCCTGCGTCGCCGCCAGCCCGTCCATCTTCGGCATCCGCACGTCCATCAGCACCAGATCCGGGCACTGCTCCCGGCAGAGCTCGAGGGCCTCCTGGCCGTCCTCCGCTTCGCCTATCACCTCGAGGTCCGGCTGGTTCTCTAACATGGCCCGCATCCCCTTCCTGACCAGGGTATGGTCGTCGGCGATGAGCAACCTTGCCGGAGGCGAAGCTTCATCCTGCATGGTGGTTGGTTTCCTTCCCTCTAGAGGAGGCAGGTACGGGCACCTCCGCGACCACGGTGGTACCGGCTCCCGGGCGGCTCCTGATCTCTAGCTCGCCTCCCAGTAGCGCGACCCTCTCGCGCATGCTCGAAAGGCCCATCCTCTCGCCCGGCCCCCCGCCGTTCCCCGATGCCTGAGGATCGAACCCCCTTCCTTCGTCCCCAACCTCGAGGCGAACCTTCCCCGGTAGGCGCTCCAGCTTGACGTGAGCCTTCGTGGTTTGGGCGTGCTTTCGCGCGTTGGTTAGCGCCTCTTGAGCTACCCGGAAGAGAGCCGTCTCGACCTCTGGGTTCAGGCGTTCTTCCCCCAGGGTTTCTTCGCAGCTTACTTCCCAACCCTCGTTCTCGAGCTCCTCCACCCTCTGGCGGATGGCCGTTGCCAACCCGAAGTCGTCCAGGGCCGTGGGCCTCAGGCTCTCGATAAGCCGCCGGGCCTCCTTCACCGTCCTCTGGGCAAGCTCGAGCGGAACGTCTAATTCTCCCGGTTCGGCTGCGAGACCGGGGGAACGAGCGTGCGCGAAGGCCTGCAAGTGCTGGTGGGCAGCGACCGCAACCTGGGTCAGGCCGTCGTGTATCTCGTAGGCCACCCGGCGCCGCTCCTCTTCCTGGACCTTGACGAGCTTGCCGACCAGCTCCTTGAGGCGGCGTTCGCTCTCCATCAGCAGCGCGGTGCGCTCGATGACCTGCTCCTCCAGGGTCTCGTTCAGGTGCCGGATCTTGTACTCGATCTCTTTTCGCTCCGTTACGTCGCGCACGATGGCCAGCACGAAGCGCCCACCACCCCTATTCACCTCGCCGCTTATCGGCTCTATGGGACTCAAGGACAGCTCGACGTGGATCTCCTCGCCACCCTTCTTCAGGGCGGGCAGTTCCAACGGCCTGTCCAAATCGATGTAGGGCCCTTGGCCCGTCTTGGCGTAGCGGGCGATGCCAGTCCTGTGTTGAGCCTTGAGGGGTTCGGGGACCAGGGCCTCCACGCGCAGCTTCAGCGCCTCGGAGGTCGAGTACCCGAACATCTTCGCGGCTGCCGGGTTCCAGAGGACTATCCTCTGGGTCTGGGCGTCCGCGACGATGACCGCGTCCCTTATCCTGTCGAAGAGCCTTCCAAAGCCCAGGTCTTCCGGGCGCATGCTTTAGTCAGCCTTCCGTGACATATCGGCGGCGCGTCCCCTGCTATCGACAGGAACCAAAATTACACATCTCACGATCGCAGCCCCTTTCACCCTTCCAATCCCTTTTACCCTTCTAATTCCTTTTCCACTCTCTTACAAGAGCGGTCGTTGATCGTCTATGCTTTCAGTTTACAGAGATGCGCGGAAGCACGCCTCTGCCAGACGGCAGATCTCGCATATGCCGATCGGCATATTTTTGTCGCGTCCGCCAGGTGGTGTTTGTCTTCTCGGCATGTGCTGGTAATGCCCCAAGACCTTGCTATCAGACGCTCCTGCCCTCCAAAGGAGTTTTGGAGGATGTATCAGCGAAAGGTCACGTGTGCTGGCCGGCGTGTATTCAGGAGAGAGCAGCCCGCGGAGCGCGCGTACATGCCCCACGATAGACCACTAGTGGCGGGGGTGTTGTTTTGAGAGTCGCTACAGCTTTGCACGAATTTTCTCGGTTTTGACCTGGAAATGAGAGTTCTGAACCAGAATTAGAGGGCCGGAGCTGCTACGCCCGGCCCTCCTTCAGGGTTATCCCGCTTGCTTCTATTCAGGGAAGAATGTCAGGAATGACGGGATCGGGTTCGATAT
>JALZEL010000406.1 GCA_030862075.1 Actinomycetota bacterium
TTCGGTCATTGCCTAAGTAGCATGCTAGTCGTGTGAACTTTCCCTAAAAGAAGGAGGCCGTGTTGGACCTGACGCCGCAGGTTGAGGGAGCGCTGATCGTAGCTCTCGACGACGCTGTTCGCGATACTGAACCTCAGATCGCGGATGTTCCTGTTGTCCGCAGCTTCCTGATCGACCTTTCGAGGGAGTCCGTCCTCTTTCGGGATCAGGAGTGGAGAGCGCGAGGTTTGGACCCCTCTAATCCAGACGAAGTATGGCGGACGACGAGCAGGGCTTTCACAGAGGTCCTCCGCCTCGCGGAGGAACTAGTAAGTCCCCAAAACCCTGCTCCGTTTATATCAGTGGTACAGGCCATAAAGGACCGCTGGTGCGACGTCTTCCCTCTGTGCAGGTGACGTGCTTGGCGTTGTTGTCATCGGCTCCTTGGCGACGGCGCTGAACAAGGGCAATGTCAATGACCTTGAGGTGTACAGCCCCTCAACCCGGTGGCCTGCAGTTGGCCAGTTCGCTTGCTTTTTCATTAGTATCGTCTTCTTCGCCAGCTTCGCCTACCTGAACTCCCCGGCGTAAACGCGGACGCCGTCCGAGGCCCGGCATCTCAGCGTGGAGTAATGAGTTCCCGAGAATTATGAGTGCCGGAAACCCGGTTTCCGAGAAACCAGCGCTCTAGGAAACCCGCTCGGCCCCGGTCCTGGGGTGCTGGTGCTTAGGCGATTGGACCGGGGCTATCGGGGGTTTCCGGGAACACGCCTTGTCGGCAATTAGGTGAATAACGTACCAGAGCGTATGTTGCAGGAATTACTCGAGAAGCATCTTACCTCATAAGAGCAGCGTTTCTCTGTGCCTTCAAGGATACCGACCTACTGACGGAGAAGCGCGGTTCTGTCTTGTAGGCGAGTCTCCCTATCTATCACGAGATGTAGAGTCACTAATCGTCCGCTCGAAGCGCACCTCCTGTGCGCCGTCGGTCAGTAGGGCATGGAATCTCATCCTGATCGTGTTAGTAAGTCGAAAATCACTGGACGGAGAGCTTCATCAGCAAACAAGTATAGGACACCTAAAGCCTACGTTCTCGGATGGGGGACCGGATCACGAGTCCCTTTGCCCTATAATCTACGCGGTCTCTAGGGCAAAGTCGAAGAAGCAGAGGAGGGAACGTACTCTTGGTTAGAATCGACGCAGGAAGCGGCGCACTGACGGAGGTGTCGTCGCCTATGCTGGCGGTTGGCGTCCACCAGGACGATGGAATCCCGCAAGAATTGGGCGAAGCCGCCGGTAAGCTCCTCTCGGACGGGGACTTCTCCGGGAAGGAGGGCGAGACGACCCTCATCTACGCCCCGGATGGCCTGTCCACGCCCCGGTTGCTGCTCGTGGGCCTGGGCGAGCGCGCTTCCTTCACCCTAGACAAGCTCCGGCGCACCTCCGCGACTGCGGCGAAGCACGCCCGCTCCCTGAAGCTCCACGAGGCCGCCTTCACCCTTCCGGTACCCGCCGGGTTCGGGGCACGCGAGGCTGCCGAAGCCGCCGCCGAGGGCGCGACCTTGGGCCTGTACCGCTTCGACCGCTACAAGACCGGCGAAGAGAATCGCGAGCTTACGGCCTTCACCCTCGTCTCGGAAGACGAAGACGCGGTCGTGGCGGGCACCGAAGCCGGGGTGAAGCTCGCGGCAGGGGCCCTTCTCGCCCGGGATCTCGCTAACGAACCCTCCAACGCGGCGACCCCAGAGTACCTGGCCGAAAAGGCGCGCGAGATAGCCGAGCGGTACGGCATGGAGGTAACCGTCCTGGATCGGGCCGGGATCGAGGCGGAAGGCATGGGCGGGCTCGCGACGGTCGGGCGGTCGTCCACGAACGAGCCACGTTTCATCGCGCTGGAGCACAGCAAGCGCACAGTAGACGAAGCCCCCGTCGTCCTGGTCGGCAAGGCCGTGACCTTCGACTCAGGCGGCATCTCCATAAAGCCTTCTACCGGGATGGAGGACATGAAGTACGACATGAGTGGGGGCGCGGCAGTCTTGGGCGCGATGGAGGCCGTGGGCTCCTTGGGTCTCCCCATTAACGTCATAGCCCTCGTCCCCGCGACCGAGAACCTCCCCGGAGGGAACGCCTTCAAGCCCGGGGACGTGCTCACGCTACGCTCCGGCAAGACCGTCGAGATCGTCACGACCGATGCGGAGGGGCGCCTGGTCCTGGCCGACGCCCTCTCCTACGCCAAGCGCTACGAGCCCGCCGCCGTCGTGGACTGCGCGACCTTGACCGGGGCGTGCCACGTTGCCTTGGGCGACTACGCCTCCGGGCTCATGGGCAACGACGACGGCTTGATCGCCGAGGTCCAGGCCGCGGGAGAGGCCTCCGGCGAACCCGCCTGGCACCTTCCACTCTTCTCCGAATACACCGAGCAGATAAAAGGCAACACCGCTGACATCAAGAACTCCGGTGGCCGGTACGGCGGCGCTTCGACCGCCGGCGCCTTCCTCAAGGAGTTCGTCGAATACCCCTGGGCGCACCTGGACATCGCCGGCACCGCCTACAACA
>JALZEL010000037.1 GCA_030862075.1 Actinomycetota bacterium
CTTATGAGGTCGGCGAGGTACTCGCGTTCGCGCACCGTAGCCCAGCGGTTGCCGCGCACCAGGACCTCGGCGGGGCGGGGCCTCGAGTTGTAGTTGGAGGCCATCGAGAAGCCGTAGGCGCCGGCTCCCATGAGGGCCAGGAGGTCTCCCTCGGCAGCGTCGGGGAGGTCGCGGTCCCTTGCGAGGTAGTCGCCGCTCTCGCAGACCGGGCCGACGAGGTCGGCGGGGATCGCCGCGGCGCCGTCTCTCACGGGGCGTACCTCGTGGTAAGCGTCGTAGAGGCTCGGACGCAGGAGGTCGTTCATGCCGGCGTCGGCGACGAGGAAGTTCTTGCCGCCGCTCTGCTTGCGGTAGATCACACGTGTAAGAAGCACCCCTGCGTTCCCGGCGATGTAGCGACCCATCTCGCAGAGTATCTTCGTGCCCGTGGCCTCGAGGGTGGGTCGGATGGCGTCGACGAGCTCCTTGGGGCTGGGGACCTCTTCGTCCTTGTAGCGTATCCCTAAGCCCCCGCCGATATTGAAGTATTTGACGTCGAAGCCGCGGCGCTTTAGCTCCTCCACGAGGCCAGCGCTCTTCTCGACGGACTCGGCGTAAGGGGGGAGTTTGCTAATCTGGGACCCTATGTGCTGGTGCACCCCGATGAGCTTCACGCACCGGTACTCCCCCATCCTCTCGGCGAGAGACAAAGCCTCGTCTATGGGGATGCCAAACTTGCTGGTGCCGTGCCCGGTGGAGACGTGGGAGTGGGTGTCCGGGTCCACGTCGGGGTTGACGCGCAAGGAGACGCGCGCCGTCTTGCCGTGGCGGGCGGCGAAACGTTCTAAGTGCTCGAGCTCGGAGGCCGACTCAATGTTGAAGAGCAGGATACGCTCCCCCAAACCCGCCATGAGCTCGTCCTCGGTCTTGCCTACGCCCGCGAAGACGACCTTCTTGGGGTCGAACCCGGCCCTCATCACCCGGTACAGTTCGCCGCCCGAGACGATGTCCGCTCCCGCCCCGAAAGAGGCCAAAGAGCGCAGAACGGCGAGGTTGCCGTTCGCCTTCACCGCATAGCAGACCAGGTGATCCAGGCCAGAGAACGCCTCGTCGAGCTCCTCGTAGGCCCTTTCTAAGGCGGCATGGCTGTAGACGTAGGTGGGGGTTCCCGTGCTCTCGGCGATCTCGGAGAGGGCGACGCCCTCACATCGGAGGCCACCTTCCTCGTAATAGAAGTCGTCCAAGGTCTACCTCCTCTACTTCCCGCGTTCCCCTGGTGTTGTATCCTTGGCCCCGAAAGCCTCTCAGGAGCCCAAGTCGTAGGGAGGAACTATACCCCGTGCCGGGGCCCGGCGCGAGGCAAAAGAGCCGTGACGATACCAAACGAACAGCCGACTCCCAAAACCCCGCCCCTCCTCCTGAACCCCGTGCTCGCCGATCTCCCCGCCTACCCTCTGGCACGCCTGGACGAGCGCCGCCGGGAACTCGAAGGGAAAGGCGAAAAGCTCTTCGACTTCGGCACCGGCGACCCTCGCGAGCCGACAGACGAGAAGATCCGACAAGTCCTGATAGAGGGTGTGCCTAAGGTCAGCCAGTACCCGACCGTCGCGGGCACCAAAGAGCTACGGGAGGCTTTCGTGGTCTTCATGCGCCGCCGACACGGGGTCCAGCTCGACCCTGACTCCGAAGTCCTCGCCGCCGCGGGCTCTAAGGAGGCCATCTTCCACGCGCCTTTAGCCTTCCTCCACCCGTCGCACGAGCGGCGCGGTGTCACCTACGGGACCCCGGGCTACCCCGTCTACGAGCGTGGCGCACTCCTCGCTGGCAGCGAAGCCCTGCCGGTCAAGCTCCGCAAAGAAGACGATTTTCTGCTGCCAGTGGAGGCCGTGGATCTGGCGAGAACGCGGATACTGTGGATCAACTACCCCCACAACCCCACCGGCGCCACCGCGACCTACTCATACCTCGAAGAGGTCGCAGACTTCTGCCGCAAGCACGACATCCTGCTCTTCTCCGACGAGTGCTACAACGACGTCTACTCCGGCGACCCGCCGCCCTCGATCCTCGAAGTAAGCAAAGAGCGCACCTTAGCCTTCGTCTCCCTGAGCAAACGCAGCGGCATGACCGGCTACCGCTCCGCGATGATGGCCGGCGACCCCGAGCTCATAACCACGCTCAAGAAGCTCAGGCCCTCCATCGGCGTCGCGAGTCCCAGCTTCATACAAAAGGCCGCGACCGCGGCCTGGAACGACGACGCGCACGTCGAGGAGCGCAACCACGTCTTCGCCGAAAAGCGCGCGCTGTTCGTGGGCTTCTTCGAACGGACCGGCCTCAGTTGGACCCCCACCAACGCGAGCCTCTACCTCTGGGCCGAGGTACCGGAGGGATACGGCGGGGACGACGAGGCCTACGCCCTACGGCTCCTCGAAGAAGGCATCCTCGTCGCGCCGGGCTCTTCTTTCGGCCCAGGCGGCGAGGGCTTCTTCCGAGTCGCCCTGGTACCGAATCTTGAGGAGTGCGAAGAGGCGATAGCGCGGTGGGAGGGCTTGAGCCGCAAGAACCCGAAAGGTCAATAGAGAGGGAATCTTGCGCATAGCGGCGACAGTTGTAGGCGGGTCGGAGCCCTCACGGGTGCGGCAAAGGGCACCTTAGCGGCTGGGGGTAGCTATTCGTAGGGTTGATGGTAGGCGATCTCACCAACACCGTTGGCCTTCTCTTGATCGGTTCCGAGGACGTGATGGCGAGCTTCGTCATCCTGGGGATGATTGGCACGGGCCTCATCATAGCTGGTACGAGGCTCGTGACTGGAGCTTAGCTCATGCTGGGCGCGCGGTGGGGACGCGGTCTCGACGGCGGCCTAACCCCTACTGCTGTCGATCATAATGGCGGTGCTCGTAGAGGCTACGGGTACTCCGGTGGACTACCCGGATGCCGGCTACTACGTCGTCTCGCTTGCTCCCGCCCTGGCGCTCCTCGTAGGAGCAGCGTTGGCTTTCCCCGCCCATGGCCGATCAAGAAACTAGTCCGGTTACTCCAGAGTGTCCGCTGGCAACGCAGCGTCCTGTAAAATGGCTCACGATCAGAATCTTTGTACCGGAGGGCCATCGTAGCCGTGAGAGAGCAGATAGAGGCCGCGTTCGACGACCGGGAGCTACTGGAGCAGGAGGAGTACCGCCAAGCCGTCTTCGACACCATAGCCGCTCTGGACTCGGGGGAGCTTCGGGTTGCCGAAAAGGAAGACGGGGAGTGGCGCTCGAACGCGTGGGTGATGAAGGCGATCTCCTTGTACTTCACCGTCGCGGAGATGCAGACCATCTACGCGGGGCCGTTCGAGTACCATGACAAGGTCCCCACGAAGAAGAACCTGTCGGCTGCTGGCATACGTGTGGTCCCGCCGGGCACGGTGCGCTACGGCTCTCACGTAGAGCCGGGCGTGATCGTGATGCCGGGCTACGTCAACATCGGCGCCTACGTGGGGAGCGGGACGATGGTGGACACCTGGGCGACGGTCGGCTCGGGCGCCCAGGTCGGCAAGAACGTCCACCTCGCCGGCGGCGTCGGCATCGGCGGAGTTTTGGAGCCGCCAGGCGCCATGCCGGTCGTTATAGAGGATGGGGCATTTATCGGCTCGCGAGCGGTCGTCGTCGAGGGGGTGAGGGTCGAGGAGGAGGCCGTGTTGGGGGCGAACGTGGTCTTGACCGCCTCGACTCAGATAATAGACGTCACCGGCGAAGAGGAGGTCATCCACCAGGGCCGCGTCCCCACCCGCTCTGTCGTCGTCGCCGGGACCCGCACCAAGGAATTCCCCGCGGGCTCCTACCAGCTCCAAACGGCCCTCATTATCGGCCAGCGGCGCGAGTCAACCGACCAGAAGACCTCCCTGAACGAGGCCCTGCGGCAGTTCGGGGTCAGCGTTTGAGGGAGCGCCTGCTCGAGGCCCTGCTCTTCTTCCTCGAACACCCGAGCGTGACCGGGGAGGAAGAAAACCTCTGCGACGACCTGGAGGAGCGTATCGGTAAGGTCTCTGGTTGGCGTACCGAGCGTGTCGGCAACAACCTCATCGTCGGTCGGCAGGAGCCGGAGGCTTCGCGGGAGAAAGTGGTCTTCGCCGGGCACCTGGACACCGTGCTGGAGCCGGCGGGGGGGTTGACGGTGCGTGTCGAGGGGGATCTGATCTACGGTCGGGGGGCTTCGGATATGAAGGCTGGCGACGCCGTCATGCTTGCGCTCTTGGAGGACTTTCGGTGGGAGGAGAGTTGGGTGGAGCCGACCTTCGTATTCTACGAGCGCGAGGAGGGGCCGTACGTTGAGAACGGGCTCGAGACGGTCTTCGAGGAGTACCCGTGGGTCCTGGAGGCGGAGCTGGCTTTCCTCCTGGAACCTACCGCGAACGCTCTGGAAGTCGGATGCATCGGTACGGCACAGGTCGAGGTGATCTTCGAGGGCAGGCCAGCCCACTCGGCCCGGCCGTGGCAGGGGGAGAACGCCCTCTCGGCGGCGGGGAGGTTCCTCACCGCTCTGCACGAGCGGGAGGCCGAGGAGGTCATGGTGGAAGGGCTTCCTTTCTACGAGGTGCTCACGCCGACGATGGCGCGGGGTGGGCGGGCGAAGAACATCGTGCCCGATACGTTCTGGGTCAACGTCAACCACCGCTTCGCCCCAGGCAGGGGTTTAGAGCACGTAAAGCGCGTCTTCGAGGGGCTGCTAAAGGGCGCCGGAGGAAGGGCGCGCTACGAGGTTGCGGACTTCGCGCCGAGCGGCTCGGTGGAGCTGGATCACCCCCTGCTACAAACCTTTATCTCCGAGGACACGAAGGTGCGCCCGAAGCAGGCCTGGACGGACGTGGCCCGCTTCGCCAGGGAAGGCGTCGCCGCCGCCAACTTCGGTCCCGGGTTACCCTCCCAGGCCCACCAAGAGAACGAGTACGTCGAGCTCACCCTCCTCGAAGAAGGCTACGGGCACCTGGCCTCTTTCCTGGTGCATAATTAAGGAAGCAAGGGGAAGCGACCACAGGAGGAGGGTAGATCTCATGGGTAGCATGCAGATGTCGAATGGAGGGGGTGTCCCCGTTGCCAGGAAGATAAGCCGTCGGGATTTTCTCAAGCTGAGCGGCGCCGGGCTCGCAGGAGCAGCGCTCTTGGGGGTCGTGGGCTGCGGCGGTGGCGGCGGCGCCGGCGGGGCAGCAGAGATTACCTTTTCCTTCTTCCCGGACCCCTCGGGGAGCGTGCAGGCGCTCATAGACCAGTTCAACGCAGAGAACGAGGACGGGATCCAGGTGACGTGGCGGGAGATGCCCGCCGACTCGGGGCAGCACTTCGACCAGCTCAACACCGAGTTCCAGTCCGGTGAGATCAACATAGACGTGATCGGGGGCGACGTAATCTGGCCAGCCCAGTTCGCCGCTAACGGCTACATCGCCGACCTCTCCGACCGTTTCCCCGAAAACGAGCGAAGCGAGTTCCTCCCCAGCCCCATAGAAGCCATGACCTATCAGGGCGGCATCTACGGCGTCCCCTGGTACACGGACGCCGGGATGCTCTACTACCGCAGCGACCTCCTGGAAGAGGCGGGCTTCGCGGAGCCGCCGAGGACTTGGGACGAGCTGAAAGAGCAGGCCAGGACGGTGCAACAGCAGGCCGACACGCAGTACGGGTTCGTCTTCCAGGGGGCGGACTACGAGGGCGGGGTCGTGAACGGCCTGGAGTACATCTGGACCTCGGGCGGGGACGTCCTCGACCCGAACGACCCGAACACAGTGACCATAGACAGTCCGGAGGCGCGGCAGGGTCTGCAGATCGAGCGGAGCATGATCGAGGACGGCATAGCGCCTGCGGGCGTGACCCAGTACAAGGAGCAGGAGGTCGCGACGATCTTCCTCGGCGGCGACGCGGTCTTTATGCGCAACGTGCCACGCATGTACGCTTTGGCCTCCGACCCCTCGGAGTCGAGCATAAGCCCCGAGCAGATCGGGGTGGCCGCCCTCCCCGTGGCCGAAGTGGGCCTCCAGAGCTACAGCTCTTTGGGCGGATGGAACTTCTTCGTAAACGCGAACTCCGGGAACCAGGACGCGGCTTTCGAGTTCATCCGCTTCATGACCGCCGCCGAGCAGCAGAAGTACCGCGCGATAAACGGCACCGTCCTCCCTACCCGCCAGGAACTCTACGAGGACGAAGAGCTGCTCGCGGAGGTGCGGGTCGCCGAGCTCGGGCAGGAGGCCATACAGAACACCCGCCCCCGCCCCGTCTCACCGTTCTACTCGGACATGTCCCTGAGGATGGCCGAGCAGTTCAACGCCTCCCTGAACGGCGAGGTGTCGCCGGAGGAAGCCCTGACGACGTTGCAGGAAGAGCTCGAGGAGATCGTCCAGCAGGGCGCGCAGCAGAGCGCTCAAGGATAACAAAGTCTTACGAGCGGTGTGCTTGTATGCTACGATGCACGCTCGCGAGGGTACGACGCGCCGGCGAGCAAGGTTAGCCCGTGGAAGGAGGCGCCGCTTTCTTGGAGAAAGAGAAGGTCCTCATCACCGGCGGGGCTGGGTTTCTGGGGATCAACCTGGTACGCTACCTCATGGCGCGCGGATACGCGCTTGTCTCTTTAGACGTCGAGGAGTTCGACTATCCGGAGAGAGGCAGGATCGAGGCCGTAAAGGGCGACATCCGCGATAAGGCGCTCATGGACCGGGCCATGGAGGGCGTGGACTTCGTGGTCCACACCGCGGCCGCCCTGCCACTCTACTCCCCGCAGGACATCCACACCACGGACGTCGAAGGGACGCGCAACATCTTGGAGGCCGCGCATCGTCACGGGGTGAAGAGGGTCGTGCATGTCTCTTCCACGGCGGTCTACGGGATACCGGACCACCATCCCCTATACGAGACGGATAAGTTGGAGGGCGTGGGCCCGTACGGGCAGGCCAAGATACAGGCCGAGATGATCTGCCTCGAGTACCGTGCTAAAGGCCTGGTCGTCCCCGTTATCCGGCCGAAGTCGTTCGTCGGCCCCGAGCGCCTCGGAGTCTTCGCGCTTCTCTACGACTGGGCCGTCACCGGGCACAACTTCCCTATGATCGGGAGCGGGAACAACCGCTACCAGCTTTTGGATGTCGAAGACCTCTGCCAGGCGATTCACCTCACGCTGACGCTCCCCGAAGAGAAGG
Source organism: Actinomycetota bacterium (assembly GCA_030862075.1). Classification (GTDB taxonomy): domain Bacteria; phylum Actinomycetota; class Rubrobacteria; order Rubrobacterales; family Rubrobacteraceae; genus Rubrobacter_F. The sequence goes on from JALZEL010000037.1 coordinate 7,136, forward strand.
TGAACGACACGTTCAACATCGGCGCCGCGGAGTTCGCGACGATGAAGGAGGATTACCAGGCTGTCCTCGACTACGCCGGGCACGGCAAAAAGGTCGTGGGCTTCCCGGCAACGCCCGCGATCTGGGGCCTGAGAGTCCTCGACGCTTTGGGGCTCTCGCCGCTCTACAAGTGGGTCTACGAGACGGCCTCCAAAGACTCGTTCGTCTCCATCGAGAAGGCCGAGCGGGAGCTCGGCTTCAGGCCGAAGTACTCCAACAAAGAAGCCCTGCTGAGAAACTTCCGGTGGTATATAGAGAACCGGGCGCAATTCGAGGACGGCAGCGGCGTCTCGCACCGGGTGCCGTGGAAGCAGGGCGCGATCGGCTTGCTCAAGCGTTTCTTCTAGCCGCCCGGCGGCCCGCTACTACATAAGCTACTAAATAGGATTATGCATTTCCCCCCCGAAGTGCTCCCCGGGTAATCCGGCACCGCACTTTTTGCGTAAAATGGGAGATAGCGGGTCGGTACAGCTGCTGCGCTTCGTCGCTCTTCAGCTGCTTTCACGTCGCTTAAACCGACCCGCTACTCTCTAGGACTCTCCTGCTCGTTTAGCGGTTACGCCGATTTGCGCGGAGCCGCTCAAAAAGCTCGCCGCCGCCCGGTCTACGAACCAGTCGGGCCCGTTCGACAGACGGACGAGCTTCGTTGGATAGTCGTGGGGATCGGCGGCTCCTTCGAGGCTCTCTTTTAGGGCTTCCGCTTTGCCCTCCCCAGCCACTAGGAAAGCGACCTTTCGAGCCGAGTTGATGGCGGGGATGGTTAGCGTGAGGCGGGTCGTCCTCAGCTTCTCCACCGGGTTCTCGACGACGAAGCGGTCGCGCACTTCGAGGGCTGGGCTCTGGGGGAAGAGGCTGGCGGTATGGCCGTCCTCCCCGATCCCGAGTAGGATGAGGTCGAAGCTCGGCGGCCCGCCGAAGTACGCCTTCAATTCTTCCTCGTATAGGGCAGCGGCCCTGGGGGGATCCAGCTCGCCGCGCATCCGGCGCACGCTCCCCACGGGCACGCGGGAGAGCAGCGCCACGTAAGCCATGCGGTAGTTGGAGTCCTCGTGGTCGGGGGGCACGCACCGCTCGTCGCTGAAGAAAGCGTGCAACTTGCTCCAGTCGAGGGCGTCGCGGTACTCCGTCGCGAGCAACTCGTAAAGGGCCTTGGGGGTCGAGCCGCCGGCGAGCGCCACGGCGAAGCGCCTCTTCTCCCGCACACTTCTCTCCGCCTCTTCGGCGAAGGCTTTCGCGGCGGCCTCCGCCAAGCCTCGCAGGTCCTCGAAGACACGGACGTTCGGGCTCAAAGGTCCAGCATCATTGCGGCCCGTTCGACGGCCGACTCGTAGGCCTCGTCCCGACCCGTAATCCTGAGTTCCTCGCCGAGCAGGGCGCCCACGTCGGAAGACCCCAGGTGGACCGTGCGCTCACCGACAAGCTCGTCGCCCCGCATCATGCTCGAGCGGGCGTCGGCACGTTGCTCATAGCGCGAGACCTGGAAGGAGCATTCCCCAGAGGAGAGGAGTACCCGACTCGGGGCGGCTTCGGTGGCACCTGGGGCGAGCTCGACGGTCACTTTGCCGGAGTGGCCGGCGAAGCGTAGTTCGCGGCCCTTCTCCGTGCGACCCGCCGATTCCGGGTGCCAGCCGAGGGTCGCGGAGAGCCAGCCAGCGAAGAGCAGGGCCCGGCACTCGCCCCTTTCGCTGTGCAGGATCTCCACGCGCTCTATCTTCCCGAGCTCCCCGGCCCGTTCCGGTGGGGCGAAGAGGTCCGCCACCAGTGCGCGCCATGGCGAGAGCGCGACCCACTGCAAGTCGCCGACCGCGGGGACGCTTTCTTCTCTCAAGAGGCTCGCCACGCCCCGCAGCGAGGTTTTGCAATCGCCCGCCGCGCCCGAGTCGAGGATGAGGCGGTCGGCTAGAGCCGCCAAGCCTCCCTCCGGCGAGGAGGGGATCTCGCCGTCCGGGTACCAGAGGAAGACGGGGAGGTCGGGGACGAGGAGGGGTCCCACGAGGCCTTCGAGGTGCCCGGCGGGCGGTCCCTCGACGTGGAGCGTGATCTGCTCGGCGCAGACCTGGTCGCCGCCGGGCATCCCGGGCCTCACGCCGCAAAAGGCCGAGAGCCCAACCTCCAGGTTCGCCTCCTCTTCGACGGGGTCGGAGATCATGAGTATCGCCCTGGAGGGGTAACGCCCGGAGAGCTCGCAGACCAGCCGGGTGATGCTCGCTGCGGATTCCTCGCTCGTCACCACGACCAGGTTCAAGACGCTCGACCGAGCGCCCAGGGTGCCGTCCTCGTTCATCCTGAGGCGGGCGAGCTCGCGCTCTATCTCCCCCACCGACATCGCGCCTCCATTAGGCACCGACCGAGGTTCCCCAATCACGGGCGCCGCCACTTCCGCCCGTCGCGCGCGAGGAGATCGAAGGCCTCTTCGGGCCCCCAGCTCCCGGCTGAGTAGAGGAAGACCTTCTCGCTCTCGGCCCAGGCCCGCATCACCGGGTCCAGGATGTCCCAGGCCCCCTCGGTCTCGTCTGCCCGGATAAAGAGCGTCGGGTCGCCGAGCAAGAGGTCCAAAAGGAGCCGCTGATAGGCGTCCGCGACCTCTTCGAGGAACGCGGTGCCATACAAGAGGTCCATGTTGACCGAGCGGATCTCGAACCCCGAGCCCGGGACCTTGGCCCCGATCTTCATCGAGATGCCCTCCTCGGGCTGGACGCGCACCACCAAGACGTTCGGCTCCAGGACTTCGGCCCCGGCGAAAGGCGTGTGTGGCGTCGGCTTGAACTGGATGGCGATCTCCGTTACCCTCTTCGGCAACCTCTTGCCAGTCCGCGCGTAGAACGGCACCCCCGCCCACCGCCAGTTGTCTATGAACATCTTGAGCGCCACGAAGGTTTCGGTCGTCGAACCCAGGTCTACGTTCTTCTCCTCGCGATACCCCGGGACCTCCTCGCCCCACACCCAGCCGCGGGCGTACTGCCCCCGCACGGCGTATTCCTCGACCTCGTCATCAGGGATGCGGCGGACGGCCTTGAGGACCTTTACCTTCTCCTCGCGCACCGATTCGGCATCGAAGGTGACCGGTGGCTCCATCGCGGTGAGGCAGAGAACCTGCATGAGGTGGTTCTGGACGATGTCTCTGAGAGCGCCGGCCTCCTCGTAGAAGGCGCCGCGCCTTCCGACCCCGATGTCTTCGGCGACGGTGATCTGGACGTGGTCCACGTAGTGCTGGTTCCACAGGGGCTCGAAGATGCCGTTGGCGAACCTCAGAGCCAGGATGTTCTGCACCGTCTCCTTGCCGAGATAGTGGTCTATACGGTAGATCTGGCGCTCCTCGAAGTACCGTCTGATATCCTCGTTGAGCTCGCGGGCGCTCGCGAGGTCCCGCCCGAACGGCTTCTCGACCACGAGGCGCGCCCAACCACCATTCTCCCCCTCGTTCATCCCCGCCTCCCCGAGCCTCTCTACGATGGTCGAGAAAAGGGACGGCGAAGATGCCAGGTAGAAGATCCGGTTCCCCGCCGTCCCCCGCTCCCCGTCCAGCTTCTTTAGAAAACCTTTGAGCTCTTGGTACGTCTCGGGCTCCTTGGAGTCGCCGGGGAGGTAGAAGATGCCGCTAGAGAACGAGTCCCAGACGTCGTCCGAGACCCCGCCGGGGCGCTGCTTCTCCAAGGAGGCGCGTAACTTCTTGCGGAACTCGTCGTGGCTCATCGCCGTCCTTGAGACGCCGACGACGGCGAACTCCATCGGGAGGCGACGCCCCTCTGCAAGGTCGTAGATGGCGGGGATCAGCTTCCGGGCCGTAAGGTCGCCGGAGGCGCCGAAGATCACCGCGGCGGTGGGCTCCGGGATTTTGGGGAGCCTCTTCTTGTCCCTCAAGACGTCCGCCGAGAGTCGCGTATCGGTCAAGGAAGCCTACTCCTCAGGGTATTTGGTGGACGCTTCCTGAACGGCATGCCCACCGAACTCGCCGCGCAAGGCGGCGATGACCTTCATGGCGAAGGAGTCGTCCTGCCTAGAGGCGAAGCGGGCGAAGAGCGAGCTCGCGATTGCGCCGGCGGGCACGCTCTCGTTTATCGCCTCCAGGACCGTCCAGCGGCCCTCGCCGGAGTCTTCCACGTAGCCGCGGATGCCCTCCAGGTTGGCGTCTTTCTCGAAGGCCCTCTGGGCGAGCTCCAGGAGCCAGCTACGAACTACGCTGCCCTGGTTCCAAAGGCTCGAGACAGCGCGGAGGTCCAGGTTGTACTGGCTCTTCTGCATGATCTCGAACCCCTCGGCGTAGGCCTGGAGCATGCCGTACTCGACCCCGTTGTGGACCATCTTGACGAAGTGCCCAGCCCCCGCGCCGCCCACGTAAGCGTAGCCGTCCTTGGGGGCGAGGGTCTTGAGCGTGGGCTCGAGGTGCTCGTAGGCGTCGGCGTCGCCCCCGACCATCAGGCAGTAGCCGACCTCGAGGCCCCAGATCCCGCCGCTCGTCCCCGCGTCCAGAAAGCGCAAACCCCTGTCGTGGAGCAGCTCCGCGCGGCGGATGGAGTCCGTGAAGTACGAGTTGCCGCCGTCTATCAGGATATCGCCCCCGTCCATCATCTCCGCGAACTTGAAGAGGGTTTGCTCGGTCGGGTCGCCGGCGGTGACCATCGCCCAGATCGCACTCGGAGCCTCCAGCTTCTCTACCATCTCCTCCATCGAGTAGGCGCCCTCTGCGCCTTGGGAAGCCAACTCGTCCACCGGCCCCGGCGACCGGTTGCCGGCGACGACGCGGTGCTCCCCGCTTTGCACCAGGCGCCGGACCATGTTGGCACCCATCCTCCCCAGGCCGTAGAGGCCTATCTCCATAGTTCCTCCCTTCGCTCGGCGCTTGTCAGGTGTCAGCCTGCAGCTTTAAGTGTGCCTGACGAGCTGGCGGCTCTTGTCCTTGATCCCCTCCAACAGCTCGTCGAAGGAGTCGGCGAACTTCTGGACGCCCTCCTTCTCCAGGACCTCAGTGACGTCCTCGTAGTCTACCCCGGCTTCTCGCAGTTCGTCTATGAGCTTGCGGGCCTCGACGAGGCCTTCTACGAGGGCCTGCTCGTTGACCTCGCCGTGGTCCATGAAAGCCTCCAAAGTCGAGGTAGGCATGGTGTTCACCGTGTCGGGGCCCACGAGCTCCTCAACGTACATCACGTCCCCGTACTCCGGGTTCTTCGTCGAGGTCGAGGCCCACAAGGGGCGCTGCTTGGTCGCGCCCTTCGACTCCAGAAACCCCCAGTCGTCGCCGAAGAAGATCTCCTTAAACGCCGCGTAAGCGAGCTTGGCGTTGGCGATCGCCAGCCTGCCCTTTAGCTCGTCGTGGCCGCCCAACTCGTCAAGCCGTCTATCGGCTTCAGTGTCCACCCGTGAGACGAAGAAGCTCGCCACGCTCGCCACACCGGAAGGGTCGCCGCCGGCAGCGACGAGGCGCTGGAGGCCCCGGATGTAGGCCGCGGCGACGGCACGGTAGCGTCTCAAGGAGAAGATCAAAGTGACGTTTATGGACTTGCCCTTGGCGATCATGTCCTCTATCGCCGCAAGTCCCGGCACCGTCGCCGGTATCTTCACCATCAGGTTCGGCCTGTCGACCAGATCGTGCAGACGGGTGGCCTCCTCGACGGTCGCCGGGATATCGTAGGCCAAGTCCGGGGAGACCTCCAAAGAGACATAGCCGTCGAGCCTGTCGGTCCTCTCAAAGACGGGCATCAGCAAGTCGCAGGCGTCCTGGATGTCCTTGCGGGCGAGCTCCAGGAAGACCTCCTTCGGGTCATCCTCCTTCTGCGAAAGCTCCTCCAGCTGCTCGTCGTAAAGAGAAGACTCGGAGATCGCCTTCTGGAAGATCGTAGGGTTCGAGGTGACGCCCACTACCCCACCCTCGATCATCAGTTTTAGGTTGCCGTTCTCGAGGTCGTCGCGGGCGAGAGAGTCCATCCAGACGCTCTGCCCGATCCCGGCCAACCTCCGCAAGCGCTCGTTCATCGGTGCCTCCTGAAATGCCGCCCACCGTCGGGATCACCCGGCCCTTCCGAAAGTCTACACTTGGTAGGCCTCTATGGTAACTAGGAGTGCCCCTCCTCAGGAGGCGTGGGCTCGAAGGCAGGGGTGCCGGGGGTTTCCTCTTGCTCTTCCGCCCTGTCAAGGAGCCCTAGCGTCACGTTCGCCACCCTTTCGGGAGTGATGCCGAGCTCCGTCAGCACGTTCTCGCCGGGCGCGGAGGCACCGAAGCGCTCGATGCCCACGCTCATCCCCCGGAGGCCTACGTAGCGCTCCCAGCCCATCGTTATCCCTGCCTCCACGGAGACGCGGTCTTCGACGCCTGGTAGCAGCACGGAGTCCTTGTACTCCTGGTTCTGGGCCTCGAAGATCTCCCACGAGGGCATGCTCACGACCCTCGCTACGACGCCTCTCTCGGCGAGCAGGGCGCGGGCCTCCAGGGCCACGGTGACCTCCGAGCCGGTGGCTATGAGGATTGCGTCAGGTGTTGCGCCACCTTCAGCTTCGGCCAAAATGTAGGCCCCGCGCAGGGCGCCCTCGGCGCCGGCCAACTCGGTGCGGTCCAGGACGGGGACATTCTGGCGGGTGAGGAGCATGGCGACCGGGCCTTTGGCTTCGAGGGTCGAGCTCCAGGCCATCGCGGTCTCGTTGGCGTCGGCGGGGCGGATCACGGTGAGGTTCGGGATCGCTCTTAAAGCCATAAAGTGCTCCACGGGCTGGTGGGTCGGGCCATCCTCCCCCAGACCCACCGAATCATGGGTGAAGACCCAGGCTACGGGGAGGTCCATGAGCGCCGAGAGCCTTATAGCCGGACGCATGTAGTCCGAGAAGATCAAAAAAGTCGAGCCGTAGGGCCTGACCATGCCGCCGTGTAGGCAGATCCCGTTCACGGTGCTCCCCATCCCGTGCTCGCGCACACCCCAGGCCACGTTGCGCCCGCTGTGGTTCGCGCCGAAGAGCCCGCCGCCCTCGAATTCGGTGCCGGTGGAGTTGACGAGGTCGGCAGCTCCCCCGATCATCGTCGGGACGTAGTTCTTGAACGCTTTCATTACCTGAGCGCCGGCTTTACGGGTGGCGAGCTTCTCGGTCTTTGCGGGTTCGAAGACGGGGAACGCCTCCTCGTAGCCGGGCTCGGGCTCGCCGCTCCAGGCCCGATCCCATTCTTCGGCGAGCTTCGGGAATTCCTCGCGCCAAGCGGTGAAGGAAGCGTTCCACTCCTCTTCGAGCTCTCGACCGCGGGAGACGACGTTCATGTGCTCGTACACCTCGTCGGGGACGGCGAAGTGCTCGTCGGGGTCTAGGCTCATAGCTTCTTTGGCAGCCCGGACTTCGTCCTCGCCTAAAGCCGAGCCGTGGGCTGCAGCGGTGTCCACGGCGTTCGGGGCAGGGTAGGCGATGTGAGAGCGCACTATAATTAGCGACGGGCGCTCTTCTTCGTCGCGGGCGTTCTTGAGGGCTTCTTCCAAGGCGTCGAGATCTTCGGCGTCTGCTACTTTCTGGACGTGCCAGCCGTAGGCCTTGAAGCGTTTGGCCTTGTCCTCGGTGTCGAAGGAGACGGCCGTGGTGCCATCTATGGTGATGCGGTTGTCGTCGTAGACGTAGAGGAGCTTTCCGAGGGCCAGGTGGCCGGCGATGGAGGCGGTCTCGGCGGCGACGCCCTCCATAAGGTCGCCGTCGGAGCAGATGGCGTAGACGTGGTGGTTTACGATCTCGCGGCCGATGCGGTTGTAGCGCTCAGCCAGGAAGCGTTCGGCGATGGCCATCCCGACCCCGTTGGCGAACCCCTGCCCCAACGGCCCGGTCGTCGTCTCGACGCCGGGGGTGAGGAAATGCTCCGGGTGTCCGGGGGTCCTGGATTCCCACTGCCTGAAGTTCTTCATGTCCCCCAGCGTCAGATCATAGCCGGTGAGATGGAGCAGGGCGTATTGGAGCATCGAGGCGTGGCCCGCGGAGAGTACGAAGCGGTCGCGATCGGGCCAGTCGGGATTCTCCGGGTTGTGCTTCAGGAATTTGGTGTAGATGGTGTAGGCTACGGGCGCCAGAGCCATCGGGGTCCCGGGGTGGCCGGAGGAGGCCTTTTGCACCGCATCCATCGCCAGGGCGCGGATGGTGTCTATAGAGAGCTCGGCGACGGTTTTCTGGGCTTTGAGATCCAAGGCTATCCTCTCGTTGTTACGTTTGCCGAGTAAGCACGGGGTTGTCTCCCGTCTCGACCGGGACATTGCTAGCTAGCTGATTATAACTACACCGTCGCGCTGTTTTCGGGGTACGTTCCGAGGCAGGATGGAGAAGCGTGGCCCGTCAAGAAAAGCGTGGCGTCAACTCGAAGAGTCTGTGGTAGCCGGCTCTCATTGTCGCATCCCGTCTCCGCCGGTCGCCACGGAGGCGCGAGCGGTCAAGGCGTGGTAGACGACCAACAGCTGGGTGATGGCCAGCGATTCCGAACGCGCGCTTTGGTGGCCCGACGAGATCTCTCCGAGGCGCTCGGCGTTCAGGTGCCAGGCGAACTGCAGCTTCTCCCAGATGTGCTCTTCGATCTCCCCGCTCGGGATTCAGGTCCCTGGTCATGCAAATCGAATCTTGAATACCAGAATAGACGAAAGGCTATGTCTTTCTCTAGGCGGAGCGAGCCGGGTCGGGGGCCACGGCATCGGGGCCGTTCCGGAGCCCACGGCGAGGTTCAGCTTTCCGTGACCTCTACCTCGCCGTCCTCTTTGACCAACACCGTGGCCCGGGTCAGCCCGACGAAGAGGCCGTTCTCCAGAGCCCCGGGGATGCATTTTATCTCCGTCTCCAGGGCTTCAGGGTCGGGGATGGCTCCGAAGCTGCAGTCGATCGTGTAGTGCCCCCCGTCGGTCACGAACGGCTCCCCGTCTTTCATCCTGAGCTCCGGCTCGCAACCCAAAGAGGCCAGAGCATTTCGGGTTGCCTTCCACCCGAAAGGTTCCACCTCGACCGGCAGCGGTCCCTGGCCGAGCTCCTCGACGGACTTCGAACCTTCGGCCACTACAACGATGCCGCCGATGGCGGAGGCGACTATCTTCTCCCGCAAAAGCGCCCCACCCCGCCCCTTGATGAGCGCGAGCCCGGGACCGATCTCGTCCGCCCCGTCTATGCCGATGTCTGGGAGGGCCTCGGCGAGGTCGGTGAGCGGGATGCCCACCTCTCGCGCCAAATCTGCCGTCTCCTCGGAGGTCGGTATCCCCCGGATGTCCTCCAGCTCTCCGCTAGAGAGGAGCTCCCCCACCCTCCGCACCGCCCAAACAGCCGTAGATCCCGTCCCGAGCCCCAGCACCATCCCGCTCCTGACGTAAACCTCCACGGCTTTCTCGCCGACAGCGCGCTTGGGATCCTCCATCTCTCTCCTTCCGTGGCTCTTCCACCCTACTATCTATAGCCGCCGACCCCAACCCCCTAAACTCCTTCGCGCGCTGCTCGAGCAACCATGCGCCGGGATGGCGCACTAGGCGATTTTCCGATATTAGTCTTAAGCATATGGCTATAACCCTCGCGCAGCTGCGGACCTTCCTGGCAGTGGAGCACGCAACCTGAGGGGCAGCCGACAGGTTTTGAAACGTGCTCTTAGGCTTGCCGAGCCGCGAGGGCACTTTTTAAATATTCTATCTAGGGAAAATAACGTGTTACATCTAGGAAAAAACCGAAAAGGAAGGAGAAATCCATGGATGTGCAAACGCTAGAGAGCGTCGCCAACGAGATGATCACCCCAGGCAAGGGCCTCCTCGCCGCCGATGAAAGTACCGGCACCGTGACCAAGCGCCTGGATGCCGCGGGCATCGAGTCCACCGAGGAGACCCGCCGGCAGTACAGGGAGATGCTCTTCGGCACAGAAGGCATCGGCGAGTTCATCTCAGGCGTGATCCTGTACGACGAGACCATCCGCCAGTCCGCCGACGACGGCACGCCCTTGCCGGAGCTCATCCGGAGCCAGGGCATGATCCCCGGCATTAAGGTGGACAAGAGCTTGGTGCCCTTTCCCTTCTCCCCGGAGGAGACGTTCACCCAGGGCCTCGATAACCTGCAAGGTCGCCTGGAGGAGTACAGGGACGAGTTCGGAGCCCGCTTCTGCAAGTGGCGGGCGACCTTCACCATAAGCGAGAGCACCCCGACGAAGAAGGCCATCGATGCGAACTGCCGCAACATGGCCGTCTACGCGACAATGTGCCAGGAAGCCGACCTCGTGCCCATTGTCGAGCCCGAGGTCCTCATAGACGGCGATCACACCATAGAGCGCTACGCTGAGGTGTCGGAATGGGTGCTCAAGACCCAGTTCCAGCATCTCTACGAGCACGGCGTGCGCCCGGAGGGGATGCTCCTCAAGCCGAACATGGTCACCTCCGGCAAGGACGCCCAGGAGCAGGCCGGACCCGAGGAGGTCGCCCGCTACACGATCCAGACCATGCGAAGGAGCGTGCCGGCGGCCGTGCCCGGCATCGTATTCCTCTCCGGCGGGCAGGACGACGTGGGGGCTACCGAACACCTGAACGTGATGAACACCATGTACGACAACCTGCCGTGGGAGATCTCCTTCTCCTGGGCCCGGGCGCTGCAGAACAGGCCGATGCAGATCTGGGGCGGCGAGCCCGAGAACGTCGAGGAGGCGCGGAAGGCCTTCTACCACCGCGCCAGGATGTCCGGCCTGGCTCGCCAGGGGCAATGGTCCCAGGATTACGAGGAAGAGGCCGCTTAGTTCGCTTCGCTCCAGGGAGTGGGGAGTAGAGAGTAGTATTCTTCTCGGCTCCCCACTCGTCGCGCTCGCGGCCGTCAGCGGTTGGCGATCAGAGCAAGACCTTAATTAGATGAACCCGGGAGCGTGAAAGCGTTACGCCTCCAGACATACGCCCTTTCGCAAGTTTACCTCCTCTGTCCGGGATCTAGGGAGTCGGGAAAAACACGACTCCCTACTCCCTAGGTTTCGAGGCGCCGTTCACCAGCTTGGCGAAGGTATCTACCTCCAGGGAAGCGCCCCCCACCAGGCCACCGTCCACGTCCTCTTGCGCTATGATCTCGTTTACGTTATCCGCCTTGATCGAACCGCCGTAGAGAATGCGCACTTCTCGGGCGAAGTCCTCGCCGCCGATCTCCCTCAATAGGTCGCGGATCTTCCCGATGGCCTCCTGCGCGTCCTCGGGGGTGGCGCTCTCGCCGGTCCCGATGGCCCACACCGGCTCGTAGGCGAAGACGATGGCCCCGCCGCCGATTTGCTGCGCATCGAGGTGCTCGAAGACCGCCCGGACCTGAGCGCCGACCTTCTCCCACATCTTTCCTGCGTCGCGTTCTTCCTTGGTCTCGCCGACGCAGACGATGGGGAGCAGGCCGGCCTCTACCGCCCGGGCCGCCTTGAGGGCTACCGCCTCGTCGGTCTCGCCGAAGATCTCGCGCCGCTCGGAGTGGCCTATCACGACCGCCCCGGCCCCTAAGTCCTTTAGCATCGGCGCAGAAACCTCCCCGGTGAACGCCCCCGAGTTCTCGTAGTAGAAGTTCTGCGCCCCGGCTAAGACCGGCGTATCCTGCGTCATGCGGGCGACTGCGCCGAGGCAGGTGAACGGCGCGTAGATCGCTACGTCTACCCCTTCGTGGGCGTCCGAGATCTGGGGCAAAAGCCCCTCCACGTACTCCTCGGCCTCGCTTATAAGCTTGTTCATCTTCCAGTTCGCCGCCATCATGGGCCTACGGGGCATCTCCTCCTACTCCTCCCCTTCGTCGGGCAGCACCGCCACGCCGGGTAGCTCCTTGCCCTCCACGTACTCTAAGGAGGCCCCGCCACCGGTCGAGATGAAGCCCATCTCCTCCTCCAGCCCGAGCCCGGCGACCGCCGCGACCGAGTCTCCTCCGCCGACGATGCTGTTGGCCCCGCTCTCGGCGACGGCCCTGGCGACGCCCTCCGTGCCCGCAGCAAAAGCGTCTATCTCGAAGATGCCCATAGGCCCGTTCCAGAAGATGATCCTCGCGTTCTTGATGTGCTCCCTGAACTTCTCGACCGTCTCGGGGCCTATGTCTAGGCCCATCATTTCGGCCGGGATCTCCTCGGCCTTTACGGTCTGCGAAGGCGCGTCCTCCTCTATCTCCTCGGCCACCACCACATCAACCGGCAAGACGAGCCTCTCTCCGGCCTCGTCTATGAGGCGTTTGGCCTCTTCTATGTACTCCTCCTCGACGAGGGAGTTGCCGACCTCGTAGCCCTGCGCCTTGAAGAACGTGAAGCACATCGCGCCGCCGACGAGCAAAGTGTCCGTCGTGTTGAGCAGGCTCTCTATCACCCCGACCTTGTCCGAGACCTTGGCACCGCCGATGATGGCGACGAAGGGATGTTCCGGGTCTTGCAGGACCTCGTCGAGGTTGTCGAGCTCTTCCTCCATGAGGAACCCCACGGCGCCGGGCAGACGCTCCGCGACCCCGACGGTGGTGGCATGCGCCCGGTGGGCCGCCCCGAAAGCGTCGTCGACGTACAGGACGGCCAGGGAGGCGAGCTGCTCCGCGAACTCGGGGTCGTTATCCGTCTCGCCGGGGTAAAAGCGAGAGTTTTCGAGGAGCACTACGCCTCCTTCAACGTACCAGTTATCGAGCGCCTCCTTGGCCTCCTCTCCGATGGCGTCGTCGAGCTTGAGGACCGGCGCTTCGAGGAGCTCTTCGAGCCTCTTGGCGACCGGATCCATCGCGTTCTCCGGGTCCCGCCTGCCCCCCGGGCGGTCGAGGTGCGAGATCAGGATCGGGTACGCCCCTTCCGAGAGTAGGTGCCGGATGGTCGGCAGGGTACGTCGGATGCGGGTGTCGTCGGTTACCTCCCCGTCCTCGACCGGAACGTTGAAGTCCACCCGCACGAGCACCCTCTTGCCCCGCACGTCGAGGTCCCTCACGCTGCGCTTGTTCATGACGGCTCCCCTGCTTCGGAATAAAGAGAGGGTGGAGGCGGGGCCCCCGCTCCCACGGCGATGCTTCTTACAAGCTCTTAGCCATATACCGCACCAGGTCCACGGTGCGACAGGAGTAGCCCCACTCGTTATCGTACCAGCCCAGGACCTTGACGACGTTGCCCTTTGACATCGTGAGCTGCGAGTCGAAGATGCAGCTCGCCGGGTTGCCGACGATGTCCTGGGAGGTTACGGGGGCGTCGTTGTATTCGAGGATGTCGCTCAACTCGCCCTCGGCGGCCTCCCTGAAGGCCTCGTTGATCTCCTCTGCGGAGGCCTCGCGCGCGAGGTTGGCGACTAGGTCGGTTATGGAGCCGTCGGGAATGGGGATGCGCAGGGCCATCCCGTCCACCTTGCCCTCCAGATCCGGGAAGATCTTGCCGATCGTGCGCGCAGCTCCCGTCGAGGTGGGGACGATGTTGTTTGGCGCGCTCCTGGCGCGCCTGGGGTCCTTATGTGGCGCATCCAGGAGGCTCTGGTCGTTGGTGTAGGCGTGGCAGGTGGTCATGTATCCCGAGTCCATGCCGAAGTTGTCGATGAGCACCTTGGCCATCGGCACGACGCAGTTGGTGGTACAGCTGGCGTTGGAGACGACGTCGTGCTGTTCGGGATCATAGGACTCGTGGTTGATCCTGTAGAGGAGGGTGGCATCGGCATCACCGGCCGGGGCGCTTATAACGACCTTCTTCGCGCCGCCTTCGAGGTGCCCTGCGGCCCCCTTGCGGCTGGTGAAGGCACCGGTCGACTCGACGACTATGTCGGCCCCTACCTCACCCCAGGGGATCTGGGACGGGTCGCTTTCTTGGAAGGTTCTGATCTCGCGGTCGCCGACGCGGAGGATGCCGCCGCCGTTCTTGCTCTCGTAGCTCACGTCCTCGGGCCATATCCCGTGCACCGAGTCGCGCTTGAACAGCAACGACACGCCCTCCATAGGCGCCAGGTCGTTGATCCCTACGATCTCGACGTCGTCGGGCGCGTTAAGCATCGCCGCCTTGGCGACCAACATTCCTATACGGCCGAACCCGTTTATCCCTACTCGTACCGCCATAAGCTTCTACCCTCTCGTCGTCGCTTGCTACGTACCCTTATCGTTTTACCTGATCGCTTCCGAATATTAACAGCCCTCGCGGCTAGCGGTCAGCTATACTCACCGCGGCTTTACGACGGCGCGCCCGGATTCGATGATCCTGCGCATCTCCTGCTCCGGTTCGCCCTTGTACACGGCCGATCCGGCTACTAACACCTGCGCGCCTGCTTCTACCATCTGAGGGCCCGTCTCGGCGTTGATTCCGCCGTCAACCTCTATCGGAAGGTCGGTCATCTCCTTGAGGCGCCGGACTTTGTCCGCCATCTCCGGGATAAAATCCTGGCCCCCGAAGCCCGGGTTCACGCTCATCACGTTGATGAAGTCCAGGTAAGGCAGGGCCCACTCGATGAACTCCGGCGAGGTAGTGGGATTGATCGCCACCCCGGCCTCCGCGCCGCCATTACGAATCATCTCCAAAGTACGGTGCAGGTGCGTTACCGCCTCCGGCTGGATCGAGATGCTGGATACCCCTGCCTCCAGAAACGTGGGGATAAGATTATCCGGGTTGCTGACCATGAGATGAGCATCTACCGGAAGGTCCGTCTCCGGAACGAGCGAGGCGGCGACCAAAGGCCCGATTGTTAGGTTCGGCACGAAATGGTTATCCATGGCGTCGAAATGGAGCAGCTCGGCGCCGCCGTCTCTGGCCCGCCGGACATCCTCCGCCAGATAGGCGAAGTTGGCCGTCAGTATAGAGGGACCTCCCACTACCCTGTCTCCCAATTCAGAAAAGAACCCCATACGCTAGAACCTCCAGTAGTGAGTGGCCTCCGAGCAGGAGATTACCAGAAGACCATCCCGGAGCCTAATCTGAAAGAACAAAGCGGTCGCGATCGGACCGGAGGAGGTCTTCAGGATTGCGGCGGAGGAACCCCGTGAAGTCGGTGTAAGCCATATGCGCAAGCTCCATCTGGTTCCGGGATGGCCGGAGTTAGCTCTCTGCCTTGCGTCCATCGAGAGGGTCTGATGGTGTTCACGGAGAGTTCAGCAATATCATTTCGGGTTCTGATAGCTAGGGTTTCCCCTTCCCTTTTCCCGGAACACCACCGATGAAGCCCCGCGCGACGGCCCGGCGACCATAACTTCACTACCTGGCCGTCCCGGCGACTACTTTGCGTCGGCAAGAACGAGGCTCGCGCGATAGTCAGGCGAATTTTTCGGCGTTCACCCGCACCTCGTCCCTTTCGGCGAAGTGCTCCTGGATATATTTCTCGCCTTCGTCGCAGAAGAGCGTGACGACTGTGTTGAGTTCGGGGTGGGCGGCTTTGATTTTTCTGGCGGCGACCAGGTTCGCACCGCTACTGGGGCCTACGAAGAGGCCGCACCGCTTCGCCAGGTGGCGCATGCTCTGCACGGCCTCCTCGGAGCCGACCGCGAGGGTCGTATCGACCAGTTGACTGTGGCGCTCAAAGATGCCGGGGACGAAGCCGTCGGAGATACCCTCGATCAGGTGCTCCCCCACCTCCCCGCAGAGGATGGTCGAGGACTCCGAAGGCTCCATCGCGAAGAGCCTAACGTGGGGGTTGATCTCACGGAAGGCCTGGCCGACACCGACGAGAGTACCGCCCGTGCCCACGCCCATGACGAGTGCCTCCGGGGCCACGCCTTCGGGGAGCTGGGAGAGGATCTCCGGCCCCAGCCACACCCGGTTCTCCTCCACGTTCCATTCCGACTCGAACTGTGACGGGCAGAAGTAGCCTGGCCTATCACCCAGTTCCCGAGCCTTTTCAAGTGCCGCGTCCACGTGGAAGTGTCCTACCTGGAGCACCTCGGCGCCAAAGGCGCGGCTTATGGCGAGCCTCTCTCCGCTCAGCCCTTCGGGCATCACGACTAGCATCCGGTAGCCTTTGACGGCGGCCACCATAGAGAGGGCGTTGCCGGTGTTGCCGCTCGTCGCCTCGACGATGGTGTCGCCGGGAGAGAGCAGACCCTCCCGCTCGGCTTTCTCGATCATGTACTTTGCGATGCGAGCCTTGACCGAGCCGGAGGGGTTCAGAAACTCGCACTTGCAGTAGACGCCCTCGATCTCCAGGAGCGGCGTGTCCCCTACCGCGTCGAGGATGCTGTCCGAGACGCCGGAGAACCTCGCAGGGGACATAGAACTATTCAGACTCCTCTTCCACGAGCTTCTCGTACTCCTCGGCGGAAAGGAGCTCCCCATCTTCCGAGATGCGCAGCCGGATCATCCAACCGCCGCCGTAGGGCTCCTCGTTGATAAGTTCGGGGCTATCGTTTAGCGTCTCGTTGACCTCGACGACCTCGCCGCCCACTGGCGCGTACAGGTCTGAGACCGCTTTGACGGACTCCACGGTGCCAAACGAGTCTCCCGCCGAGAAGGAGGTCCCCTTCTCCGGAAGCTCGACGAAGAC
>JALZEL010000057.1 GCA_030862075.1 Actinomycetota bacterium
CGGAGACGCTGGGCAAGAGGGCGTCGTAGAACACGAGCGCCGACTGGTACGTGTAGTTCGCCGCGACGAAGAGCGCCGCCGCGGCGAGCACGCCCCCGGCGAGGTCGAGGCCCGCCGTGAAGAGAACCGCGAGCACGGTGAGCACCATCAGGTACGGCAGCCGCCGTTGCCTCAAGTCCGCGACGGCCCCGAGAAACGGCGCCGTGAGCGCCACGAGGAGGGCGGAGCCGGCGGCCACGTAATTGAAGACGCTCGCCCCGGCCCCGAGCTCGTCCCCGAGCCACAGGGGGAAGAAGTAGCTCAAGATGCTGATCGAGAAGATCGTATTAGAGAAGTCGTATAAGGCCCACGACCACACCGCGAGCCCGGAAGCCTTTCTCTGGTCCCGATCCCTCAAAGCGGCGGAAGTATATAAGAGAGCGGGTCAGCATTTCAGCTTGTCGGCTTCCTGCCGGCGGTCCCTGCGATGCCGCCGCAACGAACACCCGATCTTTTGTTGACAAGTTCGGCGTTCGGCGTCAGCCGAACGCTACATCGAGCGTCATCATGACGGCGAAGCCAACCATGAGCGACATGGTGGCGAGGTCGGCGTGGCCACCTTTTTGGGATTCGGGGATCAATTCCTCGGCGACGACAAAGATCATGGCTCCGGCGGCGAAGGCCAGTGCGTAGGGTAACAGCGGCGTGGCGAGGGTCACGGCGAGGACCCCTATAACCCCCGCTACCGGCTCGACGACAGCCGAGAGCTGTCCGAAGAAGAAGCTTTTGCCGGGAGCAACGCCCTCGCGCCTCAAAGGCATGGAGACGGCGGTCCCCTCGGGGAAGTTCTGCAACCCGATGCCGACGGCCAAAGCCGTGGCCGCCGCGATCGAGGAGGCCTCCGGCACTCCCGGCATGCCCGCCGCGACCGCCCCGAAGGCCACACCCACGGCGAGCCCTTCGGGTATGTTGTGCAGCGTTATCGCCGAGACGAGCAGGACGCTCCGCCGCCAACTGGTCTTTATTCCTTCGGCCTCTCGCATCGGGGCCCCGGGGTGCAGGTGCGGCAGCACCCAGTCGAGGCCGCGCAAGAAGATCCCACCGCCCAGAAACCCGACCACCGCCGGTATCCACGGAGAGATCCCCCCCGCCTCCGCGAACTCGACGGACGGCGCCAAAAGCGAGAAGTAGCTCGCCGCGATCATCACCCCCGCCGCGAACCCGAGCATGGCGTCCAGAACCCAGCGCTTGACCTCCTTGGTCAGAAAGACCAACGCCGCCCCGAGCGCCGTCATCCCCCACGTAAACCCCGTGGCGAGCAAAACCTGCGCCACCGGCGGCAGCCCCACGATCGCCTCTACCACTCGCACCCACCTGCTCCTAATAAATGTCCGCCCATAAAGGCCTCCCTCTCGACGTCTTATTTTTAGCTTAGCCTAATATTACAAAGCCGATTATTCAAAAGTCAAGTTTTGCCGTTCTTGATAATGAGAGACGAACCGATTATAGTACCCTGACCATGACCGCGACGAAGCGGCCCCCTTCTTCTTCGGTGGGCGACTACGTGAAGGCCATATGGGAGCTCGCCGGAACGGGGGCTGCCTCGACGAAGGACGTCGCCGGAAGGCTCTCCGTTTCGTCCGCTTCGGTGACGAACATGTTCGGGCGGTTGCAGGAGATGGGGCTGGTCAGGTACGAGAGGTACCGGGGGGCGTCGTTGACGCGGCGTGGGCTGGTGGAGGCTCTGAGGCTGGTGCGGCGGCACCGCCTTATAGAGACCTTCTTGATGGAGCACTTGGGGTACTCGTGGCAGGACGTCCACGACGAGGCCGAAAAGCTCGAGCACGCCGTCTCGGACGAGTTCACTGAGCGGTTGGCGGAGCTCTTGGGGCACCCGGGCCGCGACCCGCACGGGGAGCTCATCCCCACCGCCGACGGCACCCTGACTCCCGAGAGATCGGTGCCTTTGAGCGAGGCCGAAGTCGGGCAGAGCGTCCGCATCCTCAAGGTCGGTGACGAGAGCTCGTCGGTCTTGAACCACCTTGGGGAGCGCGGCCTAGTGCCCGGGCGTAATTTACGCGTCAAGGAGGTCCGGGCCCTCGACAGCGTCGTCACCGTCGAAGACGAGGGGGGCGGCGAGCACCCTTTGGGGGAGGCTTTGGCGCGGGAGATCTTCGTCCAAGCTCAGTAGGTGGGCGGGGCGCCACCGGAGAGGGCGTCCGAGACGATCTTCTGGTGGTCGAAGGCCAGCTCGACCTCGGAGGGGTCCAGGAAAGAGACTTCGGTGGCGTCGGAGGCGGGGGTGGGCTCGCCCTCCCGGACGCGGGCGAGGTAGACGCAGCTCACGTTGTGCCCTCGGGGGTCGCGGTCGGGGTCCGAGTAGACGCCGATGAGGCGCACTATGTCGATCTCGAACCCGGTCTCTTCCTCGGCCTCCCGGGCCGCCGCCTCCTCGAGCGTCTCCCCTACCTCGACGAAGCCGCCAGGTAGGGCCCACTGGCCTTCGTAGGGGTCGCTCGCGCGGCGGATGAGCAGTATGCGTCCCTCCTCCGAGGGCACGACGACGTCCACCATCAGCTTCGGCGTCTCCGGTCCGGCCATAAAGCGTGTCCTTCCTCTCTTTCAGGTGCTCTTCAGGCTACTACCCTGACAGGGCAACGACCAATCAGCCCGACCAGCGCCACTACCTCGAAGCCTACTTCAAGGGGAAGCAGATACTCTGCCAAAGCGCCTTCGAGCAAACAGAGCAGCAATAAGGGCCGTTCGCGGTCGTAGCTAAGGGTCGGTCCGTTTTCGAGGTGCTCGCCACCGCCAAGGTTGGGTCGTTGGCTCGTCCCGGTCCGAGAGAAGGTATGATCCAGGGACCATGGAAGAAGGCGCGTGAAGATACTCGCAATCAGCGACGTCGTGGAGCCGGTGCTCTACGGGGCAGGTCTCCCCTCCCACGCCGCCGAAGTTAAGGCCGTCATCTCCTGCGGAGATCTGCCGTTCGAGTACCTGGAGTACGTAGTCACCGTCTCCGGCACGCCCCTCTACTACGTGCGGGGCAACCACGACCCGGCCGAGGACGCGAAGTCACCCGCCGGCTGCGTCTCCCTCGACGGACGCGTCGTGGAGGCGGGTGGTCTGGTTTTGGCAGGCCTCTCCGGATCGCGCTGGTACTCTGGGGGACCGAACCAGTACACCGAACGCGCGATGCGCCGCCGGGGACGCCTACTCTCCGCGAAGATAGCCCTAAGGGGTTTGAGGGGTCGCAAGAAGCCCGACGTCTTCGTGACCCACGCCCCGCCTTGCGGCCTCGGGGACCGCGAGGATCAGTGTCACAAAGGCTTCGAGACGTTCCTCTCGCTTATCGACCGGCACGAACCTCCTCTATGGCTGCACGGGCACGTGCACCTGTACGGCCCGGAGGCGTCGAGCCGGCGGGTCACAAGCCGGGGCGCGACGCGGGTCGTGAACGTGTACGGGCACCAGACCCTAGTAGCGCCGGAGGAGGAGGCCGGGGAGGTTGTCGGCGGGAGGAGCGGGTTGTAGATTAGCGTGATGATGCTTCGGAAGGAACCGGCATGAACCTGAACGAGCGGGCGGACAAGGACTTCTCCCGCGCCCGGCGGCGAGCGTTCTTGAGGCGCCTCGGGGCGTACCTGCGCAAGGACCCGGCCTCCAACGAGCTGCTCTCCTTCGACGAGGTACGGAGTGCTCTGGGGGCGGTGGAGCAGACCTACCTCGGGATGCGCGTCGTGCCGGTGGCAAAGATCGTGGGGAGCGTCGGGCGGCACAGGGACTTCGACCGGGCGTTTCTGCCGTCGAAGCCGAGCCTCGAAGGGCGGTGGAAGAAGATAGACCAGGCCATGCACCGGGCCGAGGAGCTGCCGCCAGTGAGCGTGTACAAGATCGGGGACGCCTACTTCGTAAGGGACGGTAACCACCGCGTCAGCGTGGCCCATCAGCAGGGCATCGAGATGATCGACGCCGAGGTTATAGAGCTAAGGAGCCGGGTTCCTATCGACTCGGCCATCACCGCGCGCGACCTCTTGTACAAACTGGAGCACCGCCGCCTCCTGGAGAGGCTCCCAATCGACCGCGTCCTCCCGGAGCTAAAGGTCGAGCTCTCCGATGTCGCCGACTACCGGAGACTCGCGACCCACATCGAGGCGCACGGTTTCCGGTTAAGTCAGCTCTGGCGGCGCTACGTCTCCCCGGAGGAGGTCATGAGAGACTGGTACGAGTACCACTACGCGCCGATAGCGGCCATGATCCGGGAGGAGCGCGTCCTCGTCGCCTTTCCGGAACGCACCGAACTCGACCTGTATCTGTGGATAATCGCCCACCGCGAACGG
Source organism: Actinomycetota bacterium (assembly GCA_030862075.1). Classification (GTDB taxonomy): domain Bacteria; phylum Actinomycetota; class Rubrobacteria; order Rubrobacterales; family Rubrobacteraceae; genus Rubrobacter_F. Next base: position 4,320 of record JALZEL010000057.1, read on the forward strand.
CTCGCCATGGAAGCCCGCGACGAGTCCGTAACCCCTTCCGCCGCCAAGGAAGACATCCTCAGGAGAGAGGGTCGCAAACCGCGCGACCCTACAAACTTCGTAAACATCTACGGCTGAACGAAACCGCGGCGCCCGCGAGGGGTGCATTAGTGTAAGATGCCCGCGTAAATCCCGGAGGGAGGTCTCTTGGAGGCACTGGCGGTGATCTGGTCGCCAGTTCGGACGCTCGTGCGCGTCGCCGAAGGGCGTCGGGTGTTGCTCGGCTTTATCGTTACGGTCCTGTACGCGGTTTTGAGCTTGATCGGCGGCGTGATAGACGCCTTGGGCGGCCTCACGGCGAGCCAGTTTAGTCCTCGAAATTTTCCCGGTTTGCCCCCGGAGTTCTACGAGAGCGCGCCCGAAGTCGTTTCGGTCGCACTCTTGATCTTCGCCGTTGTAGGTGCGTTCGTCTGGTGGCTGTTGGTCTCCGCGTTGATGCAGCTCGTGACCAGCTTCTTCGGCGGCGCCGGGCCGTTCTCGGCCATGCTTGCCGTTGTCGGGGTGGCGAGCGTCCCGTTCGTGATCCAGGCCGCGCTCCAGATCCTCCTGACGGGCTCGCAGGCGGCTTTGGGTCCCGAGAGCGGGGCGACGAGCGTCATCGGAGCCTTGACCTCCCTGGTCGGGCTGGCCTTCCTCGTCTGGCACGTGGTCCTCGTGGTGATAGGGGCTTCCTACGCCCGCCGCGTCGGCTACGGGCAATCGGCGGGCTCTTGCGCCATCTCGTGCGCCGGCCTCGTTGGGCTTATACTCATCGTGGCCATAGTCGTCGGTATCTTAATAGCATTACTCGTCGGAGCGGCGGGTTCGGGCGGCTCGTCTTAGGAGCTGAAAGGAAAGGGATCGGGGTGGAAGAAGGACGAGGAGCCGAGACCACGACGGGCGAGACGCGGGGCAGCTCGCCCCGGCGGGGCAGGAGGGGGTTGGTGATCGGGGGCGCGATCGCCCTCGGGCTCCTGTTCTTGACGGTGGCCGCGATCTCGCTGGTCCTCGTCGCCGCTCCCGGCGGCTCGGACGGCGGCAGGGGAGGCGG
>JALZEL010000323.1 GCA_030862075.1 Actinomycetota bacterium
CGGGCGGCGCGGACAATCGGGTGGATCACTCAGATCCTTTGGGGGTCGCCACCGTGCTCGTCACCGCAGGGACCGAGTACGTCGTCGCCGACAACATCGAAGCTCCGCGGATGCGCGAGGAGGAGACCCCGAGCCTGGAGGTCGTCGAGCACCCGTGGCACGAAGAAGCAGCGCCCCTCTACAAGGAGCTCTCCGACGGCGCTCCTTTGGCGGCAGACTTCCCCCTGCAGGGCGCCCGAGACGTCTTGGAGGAGATCACGCCTTTACGCTACGTGCTGGACGAAGCGGCGGTAGAGCTCTACAAGCGGGTCGGGGCCGAGACCTCGGCTGCGATGGAGCAGGCGGCCGCCTCCCTCTCTGCGGGCACGACGGAGGACGAGGCCGCCGCGAACCTCACCTCGGCCTGCCGGCGACGGGGGTTGAAGACCCCGGTAGTACTGGTCGCCGCCGACGAGCGTATCACCTCTTACCGGCACCCGATCCCCCACGGAACGCCTATACGGCGCCGGGCGATGCTCGTGGTCTGCGCCGAAAAGGACGGGCTCTACGTCAGCCTCACCCGCATCGTTCACCTCGTCGAGGAGCCCGACGAAGACTTCGAGCGACGTCAGGTAGCGTGCGAGGAGATCCTGCACCGCATGCGCGAGGAAGCCACCCGGACCGGCCACTCTTTGGCCGACGCTTTCGCGAATTGCATGAGATTCTACGCTGAGGCCGGCTTCCCAGACGAGTGGCGGCTGCACCACCAGGGCGGAATGGCCGGCTACGCCGCGCGCGAGGTCATAGCAACCCCGAAGACCCGACAAGCGATAGAAGTTGGCCAGGCCTTCGCCTGGAACCCCTCCATAACCGGCGCGAAGGCCGAGGAGACGTTCGTTCTGACCGAAGACGGGCCGGAGGTGATCTCTCCTTGAAGCTCCTCGTCACCGGCGGGGCGGGCTACATCGGCAGCGTCGTCGCCCTGCAACTCTTGGAGGGGGGGCACGAGGTGACGGTGCTCGACGACCTCTCCAAGGGCCACGAGAGGGCCGTCCCGGAGGGCGCCGGCTTCGTCAAGGGAGACCTGCTCGACGCTGAGCGCCTCAAAGAGGTCTTCGCCCCAGGCTACGACGGGGTCCTGCACTTCGCCGCGCTCTCTCTGGTCGGCGAGTCGGTCGAGCGCCCGGAGCTCTATTACCGCAACAACGTGTGCGGAACGCTAAACTTGCTGGAGGCGATGCGGGAGGCCGGCGTTCCGCGGCTGGTGTTCTCCTCGACCGCGGCCGTTTACGGGGAGCCGGAGGAGATACCGATCCCGGAGGGCGCGCCGGCCTTACCGACCAACCCTTACGGTGGGTCGAAGCTGGCGGCGGATCGCTTGATCGGCTTCTTTGCCGAGGCCCACGGCCTCGCGGCGACGAGCTTGCGATACTTCAACGTCGCCGGGGCGAGCGGAAGTTTCGGGGAAGACCACCACCCGGAGACGCACCTGATCCCACTGGTCCTGCGGGCGGCTTCCGGGGAGCGAGGTTCGGTGCAGATCTACGGCACGGACTACTCGACCAGAGACGGGACACCGATCCGGGATTACATCCACGTCGAAGATCTCTCCTGCGCCCACCTGCTCGCGCTCGAGGCCGCGGGGACGGGCGAACACCGCGTCTACAACCTCGGCAACGGCGCTGGCTTCTCGGTGCGGGAGGTCGTAGAGGTAGCGCGTGGCGTCACGGGCCGCCGCATAAAAGCCGTCGAGACCGCCCGGCGGACGGGAGACCCACCAGTGCTGGTAGCGTCGAGCGAAAGGATCCGGGAAGAGTTAGGCTGGGCGCCCGAGAAGCCGTCCTTAGAGGCCATGATCTCCGATGCCTGGGACTGGATGCGAAGCCACCCGCGCGGGTACGAGTAGGAGGGCCGTTTGCGGCAGATCGAGGAAAAGGCGACGCGCGCTTTCGCCGAGAGGTTCGGGGAGGCGCCAGGGCTCGTCGCGAGCGCACCGGGCCGCGTGAACCTGATCGGGGAACACACCGATTACAACGGCGGCTTCGTCTTGCCCTGTGCCATAGACCGCCGCATCGCCTGCGCCGTCGGTCCCACCTCCGACGGGGAAGAAGGCGTCCTCTTCTCGACGAACTTCGACGAGGAGCGTCCCCTCGAAGACTACCGCGGAGGTTCCTCGTGGGCCGACTACCCGCGCGGCATCGCCTGGGCGCTCGCGGAGCGTGGGGTGGAGGTGCCAACTTTCCGTGCGACCTTCGTGGGGAACGTGCCGCCCAGCTCCGGGCTCTCCTCCAGTGCCGCGCTCGAAGCCGCCACGGCGCTCGCTCTGGACGGGCTCTTCGGGTTCGAGATACCCAGGAAGGAGCTCGCCCTCCTGTGCCAGAAGGCCGAGAACGATTTCGTCGGCGTGCCGAGCGGCATCATGGACCAGTACGCCTCGCTCTTGTGCGAGGCCGGATCCGCCCTTCTCATAGACTGCCGCACCCTGGAGGCTCAAAGCGTCCCGCTCGACCTGGAGGGGGCGAACTTGACCCTCCTCGTCTGCGACACGCGCACGGAGCGCGGTCTCGCCGACACCGGCTACGAAGACCGCCGCCGCGAGTGCGAAGAGGCCGCTCGAATTCTAGGCATAGAGGAGCTGCGGGACGCGAAGGAGGAGGACCTCGAACGCCTCTCGGGCGACGAGCTCAAACGCACGCGCCACGTCGTCCACGAGAACGCCCGGGTCCTAGAGGCGGTTCGTTTGCTGCGGGGGGAGGATTTCGCGGGCTTCGGCCGCCTCGTGTACGACTCGCACCTCTCTCTGCGCGACGACTTCGAGGTCTCGACACGTGAGCTCGACACTTTCGTCGAAACGGTCCGGGAATCGGGGGCTTTGGGCGCTCGTCTTACGGGGGCGGGGTTTGGCGGTTGCGCCATTGCCCTCGTCGCCGCGAGCGAGGCCGATACCCTCGCGGACTTCACCCGGCGCAGGTTCGAGGGGAAAGGCTTCAAAGCCCCGGGTTTTTACGAGTTTAAGCCCGTGTCCGGCGCGGAAGTCGCAGGCTAGCTCCAGCGAAGATCGTAACTACTTTTCCCTGCCGAGATAGTGCTTTCGAAGGCGTAGGCGTCCCGTTTAAACGCACCGCCTACCGGGTACCAAAATGGCATTGCAGGCAACCGTTTTAGACGGAGGTAGAGCATGGCTAACGAGTTGCAGGGACGCAAGGTAGCTTTCCTCGTCGCCCCCGAGGGCACAGAGCAGGTAGAGT
>JALZEL010000067.1 GCA_030862075.1 Actinomycetota bacterium
TCCTCAACCCGCCTGAAGAGCGGTTCGGCGTTCTGGACGCGGTAGGCGTCCGGCAGCTTCTCGAGGTCGGAGATCCTCGTTATCGGCCCGTCGAAGAACTCCCTCAAGCGCTCGATAGCCTCCGGAATGTACGGGGCGGCGTGGTAGGCGATCGCGCCGAGCAGGACCGAGCAGACGTAGAGTGCGGCCCGGGCTTCTTCGGGGTCTTCTTTGCGGCTCTTCCACGGCGCCTGCGAGTCGAAGAAGCGGTTGGCCCGCCGACCCATCGCCAGAAGCTCGCCTAGGGCCTCCCGCGGCCGTCCGGTGCGCATACGGGTCTCGTATCGCCCCTCGAACTCCTTGAAGTCCGCGAAAGCCTCACTGGAATTCTGCGACGGCTCCTCGGGACGCGCGACCTCGCCGTCAAAGTACCTCTCTATGAAGGAGAGGGTGCGGTTTACGTAGTTGCCCAGGTTCCCGATGAGGTCCGAGTTCGCCCGCTCCTGAAACTCGCGCCAAGAGAAGTTCACGTCGTTGGTCTCCGGTAGGATGGAGGCTAGGTAGAACCGCAAGGTATCCGCCGAAAAATCGTCCAGGGCCTCGTGCAGCCATACGGCGAGGTTGCGGCTCGTGGACATTTGCATCGGCCGCCGCTCGCCTTCCACGGGCACCTCGAGGTTCATGAACTCGTTGGCGAGCACGTCGTGGGGGAGGATGAAGGGTTCCTCGCCGTCCTCGCCCGTGCCCATGAGCATCGCCGGCCACACTACGGCGTGGAAGACCGTGTTGTCCTTGCCGATGAAGTGGATGAGCCTGGTATCGGGTTCCTGCCAGTACTCGCGCCAGCGGTCGGGATCGCCCGAGAAGTCGGCCCACTCCATCGTGGAGGAGACGTAGCCTATGGGGGCGTCGAACCACACGTAGAAGCGTTTGTCCTCGAAGCCGGGCTCGGGAACCGCAACGCCCCATCCTATGTCGCGTGTTATGGGCCTGTTTTCGAGGCCGCTCCCGATCATGCCCAGGACGAAGTTCTTGACCGAGTCGCGCCAGTGGTCTTGCCCCGCGACCCAGTCCTTCAAGCGGTCGGAGAACTTCGGTAGGTCGAGGTACAGGTGAGTCGTCACCCGCACCTCCACCGGGCCGCCGGTGATCTTGGAGTGAGAGTCTATGAGCTCGTAGGACTCGTACCAGCTCCCGCAGTTGTCGCACTGGTCGCCGCGGGCCTCCTTGTATCCGCACACGGGGCACGTCCCCTCGACGTAACGGTCCGGCAGAAATCGTCCCTCGGTCGGGCTGTACATCTGCTTGCTCTCGGCCTCCGAGATGTAGCCGCCTTCTTTGAGCTTCCGGTAGAAGAGCTGGGTGTTCGCGGCGTGCAACGGCGTCGAGGTGCGCGAGAAGTTGTCGAAGCTTATGCCGAAGCGGCTAAAGGTCTCCTTCATATGAGCGTGCCAGTAGTCCACGACCTCCTGGGGGTCCTTGCCCTCGCGCTCGGCGGTTAAAGTTATAGGCACCCCGTGCTCGTCAGTCCCCCCGACGAAGACCACGTCCTCGCCGCGCATCCTGAGGTACCGCACGTACACGTCCGCCGGGAGGTACGCCCCCGCCATGTGGCCGACGTGCAGCGGTCCGTTCGCGTAGGGCAGCGCCGAGGTGACTAGGTAACGCACGTTTCTCTCGCTCATGCGCAAAGGATAGCACCTGAAACCGGCCCCGCGCCGTCTGCCGTGCCCCGTCGGAGCCGGGCCGAAAGCCGTGCTAAGATACCGCTCCTATGGACCCCGCTACCGCTCCTTACGGACATCGCGAGATCCCACCACGCCAGAACCCCGCTCTTTCCTTTCTGATACTTCTCTTGGGGGCCGCGTTTTGAGGGTGCCGTTCCGACGGCTGCGGCCGGAGGCCAAGGTGCCCGAACGGGCATATGCCGGAGACGCCGGCTACGATCTTGCCGCCGCCGAGAGCGCCACGCTTACGCCCGGCGGACGGGCCATTATCAGCACTGGGATAGCGGTCGCCGTCCCCGACGGTTACGCCGGACTCGTTCTCCCGAGGAGCGGGCTCGCCACGAAGTTCGGGGTCTCGCTCGTCAACGCCCCGGGGCTCATAGACCCCGGCTACCGTGGGGAGCTTCTGGTCCCCCTCGTAAACCACGATCGCGAGGAGACCTTCGAGGTCAAGGTCGGCATGAGGATCGCCCAGCTCGTCCTCGTGCGGGTGGCGGAGGCGAGCTTTGTGGCTGTGGAGCTCCTCGAAGAAGGCGCCGACGGGCGTAGGGCGGGGGGCTTCGGCTCCTCGGGAGAGCTTTAGGACAGTGAGGGTCTGCTTCGTGGCCCCCTACTCGTGGGCTTTCCCCGTGGGCGTTTTGGAACACGCGGGTTCTCTGGCCGACCACCTCGAGCACCGGGGGCACGTCGTCGGGGTCGTCGCCCCAAATGACCCCCCAGACCTGCCCACCCGCCTCTTGCACCGGAGGCTCGGTCGGCATGGGGCGACGCCCGAGCGGGTCACGCCGGTTGGACGCTCGATCCCCTTGCCCTCCAACGGCACCTTCGTGAACGTGGCCTTCTCCCCACGCGCCTTCTTCGCCGCCAAGCGCGCCGTGAAGCGCTTTCGTCCCGATATCGTCCACGCCCACGAGCCGCTCGTCCCCCCGGTCTGCTGGGGCGCAATCCGGGCCGCTAAGGAGCTCAAAGTCCCGGTCGTCGGCACCTTCCACTCCCACTACCCGGACGGTTGCTACCACTACAGGGCGTTCAAGCCCATGCTCTTACCGTTCTACGAGGCGCTCGACGCCAGGATCGCCGTCTCGCCCATGGCGGCCAAGACCGTCCTCAGGGACTTCCCGGGCGAGATAAGCGTGATCCCGAACGGAGTAAGCGTCGATCGTTTCAGACCTGCGGGCATCCCGCGCGACACCAGCGAGATCCTCTTCGTCGGCCGCCCCGCTACCCGCAAGGGCCTCTCGGTGCTCCTGGACGCCCTCCCCGCCGTTCTAAAAAAGGTGCCGGAGGCGCGTCTCGCGATCGTGGGGAGCCACCCCGAGGACGTGAAGCTCCCCAAGAGACTCCTCTCCAGCGTGGAGGTGCGCGGGATGCTCGACGACGATGGGCTCGTCCGCGCCATGCACTCGGCGAGCGTCCTGTGTGCCCCTTCTATCGGGGCCGAGTCCTTCGGCATGGTCCTCACCGAGGCTATGGCCTCGGGGCTCCCCGTCATCGCCAGCGACATCCCCGGCTACGATGCCGTGATCACCCACGAGAAGGACGGAGTGCTGGTCCCGCCCGGCGACACCGGTGCCCTGGCGAGCGCCCTGGTCGGCCTCTTGCGGGACCCTGAACGCCGGAAGAAGTTGTCCGAAGCCGGGCTCGTCCGCGCCCGCCGCTACGACTGGACTCGCGTCGCCGCCGAGATAGAGAACGTCTACCTAGATGTTCACGCCCGACAGTTGGCGAGGAAGTAGGAGACAAAAACCGGGAGCTGCCCAATGTTCTTTCTCAAGGAGCCTTCCGACGAGGAGGTCCGACAGTTCCTCTCTGCGCAGGGGAAACTGCCCTTCTCCTACGGGGAGGTAGGCGCTTCCAAGGAAGACGCGACCGCGGGCTTACCGCCGGGCTATGCCGTGGGCCGCTACCGCATGAAGCTCGGCGAGGGAATCGAGGCGTACGCGCGGGCGGTCGAGGTTTTGCGCAGGTGGCGACAGTTCGAACTCGGCTGGGTACGACTCCTCCCGCCAAGGGCACCGATCGAGGTCGGCATGCCGGTGGGCATCCTCGCCTGGCACCCCGGCTTCTGTTCGCTGAACCTCGCCCGCGTCGCCTACCTCGTCGAGGAGACCGGCGACGTCGAGCAGTTCGGCTACGGCTACGGAACACTCCCCGGCCACGCCGAGCGCGACGAGGAGCGTTTCGGCGTCGAGTGGAGCCGCCAAGACGACTCAGTACACTACGACGTCTTCGCCTTCTCTCGACCAAACCATCCTTTGGCCTGGATCGGCTACCCTTTGCCCGCCTCTTGCAGAGGCGCTTCGCGAGGGACTCGAAGAGGGCGATGGTCGAAGCTGTGGCCTCGAATACCGAGCCTTGAACCCTGCTTTGTTGCTAAACTGGCCCTTCGATGAACGCCACCACGCACGCCGTCTTCGGGGTCGCGGCCCTAACTGGTTGTTCCCTGCTCGTCGGGGACGAGCCGCCCCTGTACGCATACCCCGCGGCCGTTCTGGCCGCCTGGCTCCCGGACCTGGACAATCCGCGCAGCCGACTCGGCAACGGTCTGAGCCGGGTGAAGAATCCGGTCCTGGACGCGGTCGTGCGCCCCACGAGCTGGGCTTTGAGGGTTACGTCGTTTACGCTCTCTCGCACCGTCGGGCACCGGACCTTGACCCATTCTCTGCTCGGGGTCGTGCTCTTCGTCGCCCTCGTCTCGCTCGTGACGCCGCTCTCTCCCGACTTGTTCGTTGCCCTCGTGGCCGGTTACGCCTCACACCTCGTCGCCGATGCCTTGAACACCAGAGGCGTGCCGCTTCTGTGGCCGATTGGGCGGCCCTTCAGGCTACTGCCCGGGGGAGTACGTTCCGGGGGGACAGTGGAGTTCGTCGTCGCTCTCGGTGCCGCGGCGGTGGCGGGGTACTGTCTCTACGCGCTACACTTCGGGCCCGCCGCTACGGTCGGAGTTCTTTAGCCAGTACAGGGTTTCCCGGCTCTTCGGGTGCGTCTGATGGCCGCGCCGTTCGTTGTAGGAGATAGAGCCCTCCAGCGCGGCCGTCGCGGCCTGACAGAGATCTTCGACGGCGAGATCGCGCAGTTCCTCCACGTTGGGTCCCGTACGGGCCGGCTCGATCTTGTCCGCGACGAACAGGGCGAGCGCTAGCGACCCCATCCCCGGCCCTCCCGTCGTGTGGTGGCGCACCGCCTCCCGGACCTCCTCGTCCTCCACCCCGAGGTCTCTCCGCGCAAGCTCCGCGGCCACGGGCCCGTGCAGGAGTATCGGCCACTCGCGCTCGAAGTCGCTCATGTAGAGATCCTCCTCTTCGGCCACCCGCACGAGCTCCTCTTTGTCCACCTCCCGGGCCGTGTCGTGTAGAAGGGCGGACAAGCGTGCTCTCTTGGGATCTAGGCTGTGTATCCTGGCGAGTCGTTCGGCGACGTCGGCCACGCGCGAGCTGTGGGCGTAGCGTTTGTCGGAGAGGCGTTCGCGCGCGTAGTCTTCGGCGGTGTCGAGAAGGGCGTCTACTTCGGTCACGGCAGTGATTGTAGAATAACGGGATGCAAAACGAGAAGATAAGCGCCGCACCCGGCGCGAAGACGAACACCATAGAGAGCGCCGAGATCGTGGCCGTCGGGACCGAGATGCTCCTCGGCGACCTCGTGGATACTAACACGGCCTGGCTGAGCAGCCGGCTCGCTTCTTTGGGCGTCCCGATCTACCGCCACACCACCGTCGGGGACAACAAACGGCGCATCGTGGCCGCCCTCCTGGAGGCCGCCGCCCGCGCAGACCTCGTCATCACCACCGGCGGCCTCGGGCCCACCTCCGACGACCTCACCAACGAGTGCCTGGCGCTCGCGGCGGGCTGCGAGATGGTCGAGTACCCGGAAGCGAAGGAGCACGTGGACGAGATGTTCGCCCGCTTCGGGCGCGAACCGACCCCTTCGAACTACAAGCAAGCCCTCTTCCCTAAAGGAGCGAGGCTCATCCCCAACCCCTTGGGCACGGCGATGGGCGTGCTCCTGGAGCTAGACGGCTCCCTGATCGCCACGTTACCCGGTGTGCCCGGGGAGATGAAGAAGATGTTCGAGGAAACGCTGGAGCCCATGATAAAAGAGCACAGCGAGGGCTCCATCGTCTCCCGAACACTCTGGTTCACCGGTCTAGGCGAGTCGGCCCTGGCAGAGAAGGTCCAGGACTTCCTCGACGCTTCGGACCCCACGGTCGCTCCCCTGGCCTCTCAGGGTAAGGTGCGTCTCCGCGTCACCGCCAGGGCCGCTACGCCCGAGGAGGCCGATGAAAAGATAGGGCTGGTCGCCGAGGAGATCCTCTCCCGCCTAAAGGAGTATTACTTCGGCGAGGACGACGAGACGCTGGAGGGCGCCGTGGGGAAGCTCCTTACTGAGCAGGGCGCGACCCTGGCGCTCGCCGAGAGCTGCACCGGCGGCCTCCTCGCAAAACGCATGACCGACAGGGCCGGCTCCTCAGCGTACCTCATGGAGGGCCTCGTCACGTACTCCAACGAGGCCAAGGAGCGTCTCTTGGGGGTGCCCAATGCGTTGCTCGTCGAGCACGGCGCCGTCTCCGAGCCGGTGGCGCGGGCGATGGCCGAGGGCGTCCGGGAGGCAGCCGGGACCGACTATGGGCTCTCGGTCACGGGCGTCGCCGGGCCCGACGGGGGGACGGAGGAGAAGCCGGTCGGGCTCGTCTTCGTGGGGTTATCCGATGCGGATGGGACGGTAGCCGAAAGGTTGGATCTCTCGGCTTGGAGGCGCTCGCGAGAGGCCATCCGCGAGAGGAGCGCGAATAGAGCCTTCGACTTCTTAAGACACCGCATCTTGGAGAAAAACAAAACTTGACGGATCCCCCTTGCCGGACATAGGTGCGGGTAGTACACTTCCCTAAGTTGACGGCACGGAGAGGAGGTGATCCAGATAGACGCATCGAGTAGTAGTCGCAGGTATCTTCTGGGAGAGGTGGCTCTGACCTAGCCCCACCGAAAACCCTGGCGGGTTCCTGGGTTATCTTTCTTCCGCCTCTCCAGTAGTTGAAGGCGGACGTGCTGGAAGACCAGATACCTGCGTAACACTCAGAAGGGTACGGCCCCCGGACTCATCCGGGGGTCGCTTTTGTTGTCATTCCTCGCCTTCATAGTAGCCGATGTCGGCGTCGTTGCGGAGGTACTTGCTCAACGTCCTCTTTTCCTTGGGGCCGCCGGGCGCGGCCCCGGCGAAAACGCCGATCTTTCCCGAGTCAGGGTAGACCATGACGTCCGGCTCTGCCATCGTCGAGAAGCAGAGGTAGCGCCGTCGAGAAGCAGAGGTAGCGCAGTGGCTCGTCCGAGGTGTTGACGATCTGGTGCGCCCCTTCGGCTCTTGACAGGAACGTCACGTAGTCTCCTCTTGAGACCTGTATTTCTTCTCCGCCGATCCTCAATGTGCCCGACCCTTCTAAGATGTAGATGGCTTCCTCGTTGGCGAGGTGGTAATGATAGGGCCAGGCCCTGCGCCCCGGCGGCACCTCGTAGAGGCTGCACCCCAGCTTCTCCCCACCGGCGGCCGAACCCAGCTGCTTGCGGCGGTGGCCGAACCTCTCGCCGTGCGAATGCTCGCCCCACTCCAATTCGTTCTCGTTAACGACGTTTGGCCGATCCACATCGAACTCCTTCGTTCCGCTCTGCGTAAGCTCTACCGCTCCTCGAGCGGCGTCCAGCTTCGGTCCCTATTCCCATAGCCGTCAGGGACGGCCTAGCCTACCGCTTGCGCCCGCGTTACGCGGGCGTCGGCAGCACCCTAAGCCCGCTCAGGATTATCAAGAGCACGGCGAAGGAGTTGAACGTCGCGTGCGCCGCGAAGCACGGCAGCAGGCTCTTCGTGCGCCTGTACAGGGCGCAAAGTGCGAGCGCCAGGACGAACAGCACCGGCAGGATGACGGGCTCCTGGTGCACCAGGGCGAAGAGGACCGACGAGAAGAGCGCCGAGAGCGCGAACGAGACCTTCTCGCCAGTTCCCTTAGGTTCCCCTTCGGCTTTGCCGCCGAGCTTGCGCGAGACCAGGAGGCCCAGCCGGTACAGGCCTCCGAAGACGGCCCCCCGGAAGACCAGCTCCTCGACCGCCGGACCAAAAAGAACGACCACAGCGACGATTGCCGGGACCGCCACCTGCGGGTTCTCCCCGACCCATTCCGACAACCCCTCCATAAAAGGTGCCTGCACGGTCGATTCGGTAGAGTAGTCGAGCTGCTCCAAAACGTAGCGGCTTAGGGGTGCGATCAGCAGGCTGGCGGCCAGCGCCCCGAAGCCAATAAGCAATCCTAACGCCGTGCCAGCGAAGTAGCCGAGGCCAGGCTTGGAGAAACCCAAAGGAGCCAAAGAATAACCGACCGACCTCCCGAACCCCCGCAACACGGTGACCCCTACCCAGAAAAGGCCGAGTGTGAGCACGAAGAACAAGGTATCTTGCAGGACCACGGCGAGCAGCACCCAGACCGGGTCGCTAGTCATCGGTCCCGCTCCCGAGGTACACCTCGCCCGACGGCCATCCCCGCGCGGCGTCCGACATTATTCTTTCCCTTGTAGGGGCGGGCAAGAGCGGGATCTCCTTAAGCTCCTCCGTATCTACCCAGCGTACCTCCTTGAGGGTAGGCTCGGAGCCCTCCTCGGCCTCCGGGTCGCTCCCGAGGCGCGCCTCTCCGTTCAAGGCCTCGACCCGCGCCGTTACGTCCACCGTGTGTCGCCCCTCTTGCAGAAACTCGCTCACATATAGTATGCTCGCGAACCTGCCTTCGAGCCCCGTCTCCTCGCGCAACTCCCGCTGGGCGCACTGAGGAATAGTCTCGCCCGGTTCCAGACGTCCGCCCGGCAGGACCCAGTAAGGAGCCCGGTCTGGCTTCTCGTGGCGCACGAGGAGCAACGCCCCAGCGCGCTCCACGACAGTCCCGACCCGGATGCCAAAGTCTAGCTCAGACGATGCGCGATCCTTGCTCACGAGGTCGAGTATACATCCCTCGGGCTAGCTCCCCGCAGAGCGGACCATTAAACTGACGAGCGAGTACCTGCCTGGCTGCCCACCCAGACGTACCCGTCGGACCAGACCTCGCGTTTCCAGATCGGCACAAGCTCCTTGATGCGCTCTATCGCGTACCGGCTCGCCTCGAAGGCTGGGCCGCGCCGGGGCGACGCCACCACGATCGCCACGCTCGGCTCACCGGGGTCCACCCTTCCCAGGCGGTGCACGATGGAGACGTGCTCGACCTCCCACCGCTCCCTTATCTCCGCCCCGATCTCCTCTAGCTTCTTGTCCGCCATCGGCCGGTAAGCCTCGTACTCCAGATACTCCACGCTCGCGCCCGCGCTCTCGTCTATGCGCGTCGTCCCGACAAAGGTCGCGATCGCCCCGCAGTCTGGCCGGAAGGCCCCGGTGACGAGGATGCCCACGTCTATCGGCTCTTCGACGATGGCGAACAAGCGACTACCCGCCGGAGACCGGCGGCAGGACGGCCACCTCGTCTCCTGGCGAGACCGGGGCGTCCATCCTGGCGTACTCCTGGTTCACCGCGAACGCGAGGTTGTTCCCCATGGGGCTCAGCTCCGGGTAGCGGCCGGTCAGCAACTGCCAGAGCCCGGCCAGGTCGGAGCCATCGCCTACCGCAAATTCCGCCTCTCGGGTCCTCACGCGATCCGCTGCCGCTCCGAAGAATAGTACCCTTACTCTCTCCACGGAACCGATAGTAGCATGTAGGTTACTCCTTCGTGGCCCCCGAGGAACCCTTCGGTGAGGTAGTGCTGTACCAGGGCAAGAGGATGACGACCGGGATCACGGCGACCATGCCGAGGCCATAAGCAGGTTCTACTCGACACCCTCTTCGGTGACGAAGTCGTAGAGCCCCACGACCACGACCTGCTTCTCGATGCTCAAGATAAACGCGAGCGGCAGGACAAACTGGTTCTAGGCCAGGATGAAGGTGTAGATGGCCGTGGTCACCATGCCCGGGGCGCTAAGGGGTACGACGCGCAGCAGGCTGTCGCGCCGGGTGCCGCCGTCTACCCAGACCGCCTCCTCGATGTCCGGCGGGATGGACCGGAAGTAGCCGGTGAGCATCCAAGTCGCAAAGGCCATACTTATATCGGCGTCGCCAACACTCACCGCCGTCAAGGTATCGTAGAGCCCGGACTCGCGCATGAAGCGGTAGCGCGGGATTATGGTTATCACGGGGGAGAACATTTG
>JALZEL010000073.1 GCA_030862075.1 Actinomycetota bacterium
GAGCAGAAACCCTTCGACCTTTCGGTTGTCGCGGCCGAGACCGCCGGGCGCTTCCTCACGAGGGCGGCGGAGGAGGGCGTCCGGCTGGAGGTGGACGTCCCGGAAGAATTGCCGGCGTACGGCGACCCGGAGAAGACGGCCCAGGTCCTGGCTGCGCTCCTGGACAACGCCGTGCGCTACACGCCCAAAGGGGGTAGCGTGACCGTCTCCGGGCGCCGGTTCGACGGCCGGGCGGAGGCGAGCGTGGAGGACACGGGCCCCGGCATCCCCCTGGAGCACCTGGACCACATCTTCGACCGCTTCTACCGAGCCGAGGAGGCGCGGACCCGCGCTAGTGGGGGTACGGGCCTGGGCCTGTCCATCGCCCGCGACCTCGCTCGTGCTCAGGGCGGCGACCTTCTGGCCGGCAACGCGCCCGGCGGTGGAGCCAGCTTCACGCTTAAGCTCCCCGGCGAGTCCTGACCCGACCCGTCAGGGGCGTTGCCAGCGTGCCTTGCGTGCGCCGGGCATCGAGCTTGACGAGGCCTTCTTCCTCTGGTAGCTTGCTCGGGACCGATCCTTTAACCGCGTCCCGTGAGGCGCAAAGGAGGCAACAGGTTGCGACGATTGAGCGCCGACGTCCGTCGGCACGGTCACCCCGAAGGCCGAACCCTCTCCGAAGTCCTTTCCAAAGACGGCGTAGATCGCTCCCTGAGGCGCATCTCGCACGAGATCCTCGAACGCAACGCCCCGGCGCTCGGCGACCTCGCGTTGGTCGGTGTGCTAACCCGCGGGGTGCCGCTAGCGCAGAGGATTGCGGAGAACATCGAGCACTTCGAGGGCCTGGAGATCCCGGTCGGTTCGCTGGACATCACGCTGCACCGGGACGACCGCGAGACGCGGGGCGAAGGACCCGAGGTGCGTGGAAGCTACATCCCGTTCGACGTCGCCGGGAAGACGGTCGTTCTCGTTGACGACGTGCTCTACACCGGGCGGACAGCGCGGGCGGCGATGGACGCGCTCCTCGAGCTTGGCCGGCCGGCGGCGATACGCCTCGCCATCCTCGTCGATCGCGGGCACAGGGAGCTGCCCATAAGGGCAGACCACGTCGGCAAGAACGTCCCGACCTCGCGAAGCGAGACCGTGCGCGTGAGGCTGGCCGCGACCGACGGGGAAGACGGGGTGGTCCGCGTTGGGTAATCCCAGGAACTTCCTTACCCTGGAAGGCGCGAGCGCGGAGGAGCTGAAGGAAATCCTGGACCTCGCCCGGGCCTACGACAGCGCCGGGCGCGTGGGGCGTTCCCTGGCCGGCAGGACCGTCTGCCTGGCCTTCTTCGAGGCCTCCACCCGCACGGCCGTCTCGTTCGAGCTCGCCGCGCGAAGGGCGGGCGCGGACGTCGTCTCGATCTCTGAGAAAGGCAGCGCGATCCAGAAGGGCGAGTCCCTCCTGGACACCGTCGTCACCCTCGACGCTTTGGGGGCGGATGCGATCGTGATCCGCCACCCCTCGGCGGGAGCCGCCGCTCTGGCCGCCCAACACGCGAAAGCCGCGGTCATCAACGCCGGCGACGGCTGCGGCCAGCACCCGACCCAGGCCCTCCTCGACCTCTACGCCCTCTCTAGCGCTATAGGCGGCTTCGAGGAGCTGGTGGACAGGAAGGTCGCCGTCGTGGGTGACATCCTGCACAGTCGGGTGGCGCGCAGCGTGATCCCCGCCTTCCGCGCGGCGGACATGGAGGTGGCACTGGTCGCACCCGAAACCCTCCTGCCCCTCGAGGCCGGTGCTTGGGAGCTCCCGATCTTGCCCTCTGTGGACGACGCGCTTGATTGGGGCGCCGACACCCTTTACGCGCTCCGTCTCCAAAAAGAGCGGATGACCGGGGCCCGCATCCCCTCCGTCGCCGAGTACGCCCGGTACTACGGCGTCGCGGGGCGACACCTGAAGAGGGGCGTCCTCGTCATGCACCCAGGTCCTGTCAACCGGGGCGTGGAGATCTCCGGCGACGCGGTGCTGTCAGGCTCTTCTCTGATCCCCGACCAGGTCGCCTCCGGCGTCGCCGTCCGCTCAGCGGTCCTCGCCCTCGCCACAGGCGCCGTCGAGGAAGCAGCCGCGTGACGGGTGTTCCGGCGGGCGCGTCGGAAGACCTCGTTGTCCGGGGCGCCCACGTGCTGGACCCCTCCTCCGGTCTTGACGGCACTATGGACGTGCGCCTCTCGGATGGGCGCGTCGCCGAGGTGGGGGAGGACTTGCGAGGCACGCGGTACCTCGACGCCGACGGCTTGCACCTCTTCCCCGGCTTCGTAGACGTGCACACCCACTGGCGAACGCCGGGCCGGGAAGACGAGGAGACGATAGAGTCGGGCTCCGCGGCCGCTGCCGCCGGCGGTTTCACGAGCGTCGTTATGATGCCGAACACCGACCCCGTCGTGGACAAACCGGTCGTCGTCTCCGGCTTGATGAGACGCATCGAGAGGGAGTCGCGGGTGCGAGCTTACGTCTCCGCGGCCTTGCACGAGGAGCTCAAGGGCGAGCGGCTCACGGAGATGCGCCTCCTCAGGGAGGCCGGAGCATCTTTCGTCTCGGACGATGGGCTAGGGACCCAAAGCGCCGGGGTTTTGAGGAACGGTATGCTCTACGCGAAGTCCGCGGGTCTGCCGGTGATCCTGCACTGTGAGAACCACTCTCTGGCCACCGGCGTGGCGCACGACGGGGTAGCTACGGCGCTCGCAGGGATACCAGGCTCACCGGGAAGCGCCGAGGACGTGGCGACCGCGAGCGCGCTCGTCCTGGCAGCTGAGACGGGCGCGAAGGTCCACATAACCCACGTCTCGACGGCGCTTTCGGCGGCGCTCGTCGGATTTTTCAAGGGGCGGGCCGACGTGACCGCCGACACTACGCCGCACCACCTGACGCTCACCGACGAGTGCTTAGGCACGCTGGATGGCCTCTACCGAGTGAACCCGCCTTTGAGGCCGGACGAGGACAGGCTTGGGGTTGGAGAAGCCTTGAGGAGTGGTATCCTGGATTTCGTGGCGACGGACCACGCGCCGCACGCCTCCGAGGAGAAGGAGCTTCCTCTGGAGGAGGCCGCGCCCGGGTACTTGGGACACGAGACAGCCTTCTCGGCGCTCTATACGGAGCTGGTGCAGGGCGGGGAGCTTCCTCTTCGGAGGCTAGTCGAGGCGATGGCCTCGGCGCCTGGGCGTTGGATAGGCGGCGCTTACGGAATCTCCCCGGGGGCGACCGCAGATCTTACGCTCGTGGGCCTCTCCGAGGAGTGGACGGTTCGGGAGGACGCTCTCTTGAGCAGGTCCTCAAACAGCCCGTACCTCGGGCGGAGGCTCAAAGGGCGCGTCGTGGGAACGTTCGTCGGCGGTGAGTTGGTGTACGATGGGATTGGAGCAAAGTTTGGAGCACGAGTCTAGGGTACAGGGTCGGAGCCGGGCGCTGGTGGTCCTCGAGGACGGAACTTCTTTCTCTGGCTGGACCTTCGCGGGAGAAGGCGAAGTCTCGGGGGAGCTGGTCTTCACGACCAGCATGGTCGGCTACCAGGAGACACTGACGGATCCCTCGTACCGCGGCCAGATCGTGCTCTTCACCTACCCCCTCATCGGCAACTACGGCGTCATCCCCGGCGACGAGGAGTCCAAGAAGATACAGGCCGCCGCCGTCCTGGTCCGCGAGTACACCCCGCACCCGAGCAACTGGGCGAGCGAACGCTCCCTTGCAGTCCTCCTCGAAGAGAATGGTACTTTGGGCATCGAGGGCATAGATACTCGCGCCCTCACCCGCCATCTGAGGGACAAGGGCGCGATGCGCGGTGTGATCTCCACTCTGGAGTCGAACATTAACGTCTTGCGAGAGAAGGCCAACGCTCACCCGGAGATGGTGGGCCTGGACCTGGCGTCCTCCATCACGGAGCTTAGCGAGCCCGTTATGCTCCCGGCTTTCGGCGAGGAGCGTTGCCGCGTCGTAGCCCTGGATTACGGGGTGAAGGGCTCCATCTACGAGGAGCTCAGGAGCCGCGGCGCCTCGGTGCTCGCGATGCCCGGCTCCACGCCCGCTTCGGAGGTCCTCGCCCAGAACCCCGACGGCGTCTTCCTCTCGAACGGGCCTGGGGATCCGGCGGCCCTCAAAGCGGGGGTCGAGAACTTGCGCGGCGTCCTCGGGGAGGCGCCTACTTTTGGCATCTGCCTCGGGCACCAGTTACTAGGCCTCGCCTTGGGCTGCGAGACGTACAAACTGCCGTTCGGGCACCACGGCGCGAACCACCCGGTCCGAAACCTGGGCACGGGACGCATCGAGATCACGAGCCAGAACCACGGCTTCGCCGTCGACGAGGAGACCATGCCCCGGGGTGTCCAGCTGACCCACCGCAACCTCTACGACGGCACGGTCGAGGGCCTCGCGAGCTCGGAGCTTCACGCTTGGAGCGTCCAGTATCATCCCGAATCCAGCCCGGGGCCACGCGACTCCGGCTACCTCTTCGACGAGTTCGTGGGCGAGATCTCGGAAGAGAAGGCCAGGTCGTAGAGGGTTGCCGCGCCGGGACGACATAGAGAGCGTCTTGATTATCGGCTCGGGACCGATAGTCATCGGGCAGGCCGCCGAGTTTGACTACTCGGGGACGCAGGCGTGCCGCGCCATCAGGGACGAGGGGTACCGCGTGATACTGGCGAACTCCAATCCCGCCACCATCATGACCGACCCCGAACTCGCCGACGCGACCTACGTCGAGCCCCTAACCACCGAAGCCCTCACCGAGATCGTTCGCCGCGAACGCCCCGACGCCCTGCTCCCCACATTAGGCGGCCAGACCGCCTTGAACCTGGCGGTGGAGCTGCACGAGAAGGGCACCCTCGACGAGTACGGCGTCGAGCTCCTCGGCGCCTCCGTCTCCTCGATCCGCAAAGCGGAAGACAGGCAGCTCTTCCGAGAGGCGATGGAGCGCATAGGCCTCAAGGTCCCGGAGAGCCGTGTCGTCCACCGCGTCGAAGAAGCCCTAGAGCTTGCCCAAGAGATAGGTTTCCCCCTGATCATTCGCCCCAGCTTCACCCTGGGGGGCAAGGGCGGCGCCACGGCGCACGGCTTCGAAGAGCTCCGCCACGCCGTCACCGACGGCCTCGACGCCAGCCCCGTGCGCAGCGTTCTCGTCGAACGCAGCGTTATCGGCTGGAAAGAGTTCGAGCTCGAGGTCATGCGCGACATCGCCGACAACGTCGTCGTCATCTGCTCCATCGAGAACGTCGACCCCATGGGCGTCCACACCGGCGACTCCATAACCGTCGCCCCCGCCCAAACCCTCTCCGACCGCCAGTACCAAACTTTACGCAACGCTTCTCTACGCATAATACGCGAGATCGGGGTAGAGACTGGGGGCTCGAACATACAGTTCGCGGTGGACCCCGTGGGGGACGACTTCTACGTGATAGAGATGAACCCGCGCGTCAGCAGGTCGAGCGCGCTGGCGAGCAAGGCGACGGGGTTCCCGATAGCCAAGATCGCGGCGAAGCTCGCGGTGGGTTACTCGCTCGATGAGATCCCCAACGACATAACACACGCGACACCGGCTTCCTTCGAGCCCGCCCTGGACTACGTGGTGACGAAGGTGCCGCGCTTCGCCTTCGAGAAGTTCCCGGGCTCCGTCCCCCATCTCACCACGAAGATGCACTCCGTGGGCGAGGTCATGGCCATAGGTCGGACGTTCACGGAGAGCCTCCTGAAGGCCCTGGTTTCGCTGGAGGTAGAGTCGCAGGACATAAGTGCAGATCTTCTGGACGAGCCGAACCCGTACAGGATCTTCGCGGTCTTCGATGCTTTGAGGGCGCGAACGGACATACCGGAGATCGTCGCCCGCACCGGGATAGACCCCTTCTTCGTCGCCTCGATCGCGAGGATCGTGGCCGCCGAGGGCGCGGTCTCCGAGACCTTGAGCGCGGAGGAGTTGCTGGAGCTGAAGAGGACCGGGTTACCCGACGAGGCCTTGTCCGCGGCCGCCGGGACCTCGACGGAGGTGGCCCGGGGCGTGCGCGGGGCTTTGGGGATTCACCCGACGTACAAGTCGGTGGATACCTGCGCTGGGGAGTTCCCCGCCCGTACGCCCTACTACTACTCGACCTACGAGACCGAAGACGAGGTTGAGCGTGGCGAGAACCCCTCCGTCGTGGTCTTGGGGAGCGGCCCGAACCGCATTGGGCAAGGGATCGAGTTCGACTACGCCTGTGTACACGCGAGCTACGCCCTAAGAGAAGCCGGCCTGGACTCGGTGATGATTAACTCCAACCCCGAGACCGTCTCGACCGACTACGATACCTCGACGAGGCTTTACTTCGAGCCCTTGACCGCCGAGCACGTCCTCGAGGTCGTCAGGCGCGAGCATCCCGCCGGCGTGATACTCCAGTTCGGCGGTCAGAGCCCCCTGAAGCTGGCGCGCGAGCTCGAGGAGGCCGGCGTCAAGATCCTCGGCACCTCACCGGACGCGATAGACCTCGCCGAGGACCGTTCCCGGTTCGGACGCCTCCTCACCGAGCTCGGCATCCCACACCCCCGCTTCGGGACCGCCAGGAGCGCCGAAGAAGCCAAACAGGTAGCCCGCGAGCTCGGCTACCCCGTCGTCGTGCGACCCTCGTACGTCTTGGGCGGACGGCGGATGGAGATCGTCTACGACAACGAAGATTTGGACCTGTACCTCAGATCCAGCATCACTGCGGATCCCGAACACCCGATCCTGATCGACAAGTTCATGGAGGACTACGTCGAGGTCGACGTGGACGCGGTCTCGGACGGGGAAGACGTGTACGTGGGTGGAATCATGGAGCACGTCGAAGAAGCGGGGGTCCATTCGGGGGACTCCTCGTGCGTCGTGCCCCCGATAACGATCCACCGGGCGCTCGTGGAGAAGATAGAGGACTACACGAGGCGCCTCGCCCTCTCCGTCGGGGTTGTGGGGTTGATGAACGTGCAGTTCATCGTGCGCGGCGAGGACATCCTGGTCATAGAGTGCAACCCACGGGCCTCGCGCACGGTGCCGTTCGTCTCGAAGGCGACGGGGGTACCGCTCGCCAAGGTGGCGACCCGCGTGCTCCTCGGGGAGAAGCTCCGGGAGATAGGGATGGTCGGTAGCCCGGACACGAACGCTTCCTTCAGCGTCAAGGCGCCGGTCTTCCCGTTCGACCGTTTCGCGGGGGTGGACCCGCTCCTGGGCCCGGAGATGCGCTCGACAGGGGAGGCGATGGGGATAGACAGGTCCTTCGGCGGCGCCTTCGCCAAGGCGCTCACCGCGGCGGGGCAGACCTTGCCGACCTCGGGGAGGGTGTACATCTCCGTGGCCAACCGGGACAAGCGGGCGGTCATCCTGATCGCACGCGCTTTCGCGGACCTCGGGTTCGAGCTCGCCGCGAGCGAGGGTACAGCAGAGGTCCTGAAGAATAACGGGCTCTCGGTCGCGGTGGTGCCGAAGATCGGGGAGAACGGAGAGGATGTCCTGGGCCTCATCGAGCGCGGCGGGGTGGACCTTATCGTGAACACACCTTGGGGGAGGGGGGCGAGGACGGACGGTTACCTGATCCGTCGCAAAGCCCTCATGCACGGTGTTCCCTGCATCACAACCCTCGCCGCAGCCGCAGCAGCCGTCCAGGGGATAGAGTCCAGGATCCGGGGCGGGGGCATAGAAAGGGTCAACTCCCTGCAAGGCCTCTACGCCACGAGGGCGTGAAGTTCTACGGCGTACCGGTCGAGGAGCGCAGGGAGTTGGGCAACTACACCCTGCTCCGCTACCGCTGGGATGGTCCTATCGAGCCGGGGCAGTTCGCGATGGCGCGTGCGGCCGGCTACCCGGCCACCCTCGACCCGTTTTTGGCCCGACCGTTCTCCTTCTACGACTACGACGGGGAGGTGGTGAGCCTCCTCTTTGAGGTCCGCGGGCGTGGCACCGTGCTCCTCGATGGAGCAGATGAGATCGAGGTCAGCGCGCCTCTGGGACGCGGTTTCCGGGTAGATCCCTCCGTGGGTAAGGTCGCCTTGCTAGGCGGCGGCATAGGAATCGTGCCGCTCAAGGTTCTCGGCAGACGACTCGGCAAGCTGGGCGTTACTCACAACGTGTTCCTCGGCTTTGCGGATAGCACCACGGCTGGAGCCGCAGAGGACTTTCCAGGTGCAAAGGTGGCGACGATGGATGGGTCGGTGGGAACTCTCGGGACAGTCCTCGACGCGATTCCCGACCTCGGAGAATACGGGGCGGTGTACGCCTGCGGGCCCACCCCGATGCTCGCTGCGGTCAAGCGCGCGGCCGGAAAGGAGAGTGATTGCCAGCTCTCGGTAGAGGAGAGGATGGGGTGCGGCAACGGCTCGTGCAACGGGTGCGTGGTCCCGGTGAGGGGAGGAGGGTACGTCAGGTCGTGCATCGAGGGGCCGGTCTTTCGCGCAGAGGTCCTGGCGTGGTAGTGCGCGCGCGGGTGAAGGAGGAAAACCTCGCGGTAGAGCTGTGCGGGATACCTTTGAGGACACCCCTGATCCCGGCTTCCGGGACGCTGGCGAAGGAGGCGCTGGGCGAGGCCGAAGGGGTGTACGGGGCTATACTGCCGAAGACCACGACCCCGACGGCGAGGGTGGGTAACCCACCACCCCGCGTCGCGGAGACTCCGGCGGGGATGGTCAACTCCATCGGGCTCCAGAACCCAGGGATAGAGCGATTCCTGGAGGACCTGGACTCCTTCGACCTCGGCGTACCCGTCTTCGTCTCGGTAGCCGGTGATACGGTGGACGAGTTCAGCGCCCTCTGCGAGCGGCTCGCCGGAGACGGGCGGATCGCTGCCGTCGAGCTGAACCTCTCGTGTCCGAACGTGGAGTGTGGCGGCTTGACCTTCTGCGCGGGGCCAGCCTCCGTCGAGGAGGTGGTAGCCGCCTGTCGCGCCGCGGTGCCCGGCAAGCCTATCTTCGCCAAGCTCGCCAACGAGGGGGTGGTCGAGAATGCCCAAGCCGCAGAGGCGGCGGGGGCCGACGCGCTGACCGTCATGAACACCATCCCCGCGCTTACGATCGACGCCCATCGCAAAGAAATGTTGGTGCGGGGCGGCCTCTCCGGCCCGGCCATAAAGCCCGTGGCCTTGCGAGCGGTGTACGAAGTCTCTCGGGCGGTAGGCGTGCCCGTCGTGGGGAGCGGGGGGGTCGTGAGCGGGGTGGACGTGGCGGAGTTCATGCTCGCGGGTGCGACCGTGGTGCAGATCGGCACGGCGAGCTTCGTCCGGGATCCCAAAGAGATACTCGATGAGTTCGCGAGCTACCTGGACGAGGTGGGGCTCAATGCAGCGGAGGTAACGAGAGCCCTGCCAGATTAGCAATTCCCAAGGACAGGATCATCCGCGTGCCCCACGCCTACGGAATGCGCTTTTCCCACAAGGTGCCTACGGCCACGGAGGCCGCTACCATCGCCACAGGTGCGACTGTTGCCACGGGCGGGTCAGCGGTGCCCCAGATACACTTCAACATTCAAATACACCTCCCGGAGAACGGGTTGCCGGAAGACTACGACGCCATCTTCAAGAGCATCGGCACTTACCTGCTCGGACGGAAGGACGAGCAGTAGCACTTGAACGGATTTGTTCGTTACCTGCGCGATGCGCAAGCGAGAGCAGCAGACACGAGGAAGGCCCTAGAGGCTGTAGGTGCTCGCCCTACACCCGCTGCCATTTCGAAGGTCGCAGAGGGATCGGCGACGCGGCACATTAGGGGCGACATCTACGACGCTTTACTGTCCGTGTCTGAGCCGCTCGTGAGCAAGTACGCCCAGGTAAAGCTTGATGTGGAAACCACTGATCGCCTGTCGTGGTCAGGCAGCGCACACGAGATCAGGGAGATCCTACGCGGCCTGTTGGAAACGTTGGCACCAAAGGAGGCCGTAGCGACAGAGCCCTGGTACGTGCAAGATGAGAGCACGTCTGGGCCGACCCCCAAGCAACGTGTCAGGTACATACTGCGGACGCGTGGCTCGGGCTCGAAGGAGCAGAAAGTCGCAGAGCAGGTCGATGTTATGGAAGACAAGATAGGTGATTTGGTACGCGCCACCTACACTCGTGCGAGCGATGCTGCCCACCGAACCAAGGAC
>JALZEL010000098.1 GCA_030862075.1 Actinomycetota bacterium
TCTGGTTGCGCCGCCACGACGAGTACGAGACGGCTTAGCCTCTGGAGCCGCCGCGCGGTCCGCGAGCACCAGCGAGTCACCGCAGCGCTTTCCCTCATAACGAAGGGCCCTTTGGACTCGCGTCCTCCAGGCCCTTCGTAGTAGGGGGGCGGGATTTGGACACCTATCCCCGACGCATGCTTACCGCTTCGTCGAGGTGATCGAGCTGCCGTAGATGGACAGCCCGGGGTTTCTCTCCGACAACGGAAGCGCGGGTGGCGGTGGTGAGAAGCGCTCGTCAGGCACAAGCGCTAGCGGGCTGCCGCTCCGAGATCTCGCGCGCAGCGCGCTCTCCGCTCTCTAATGCTCCCTCCATGTTGTTGGGCCAGCTGCTGCGTTCCGTGCCCGCGAAATGGAGTCGCCCGTGCGGCTTAGTCAACCAAGGACCGAAGCGACATACCTCCCCGGGCGCGAAGGCGAGATCGCACCCGGGGATGTGCTCCTCGTCGGCCCACCTGAACACGGTCGGAGAGCGCATCTGGGCGCTCAAGGCTGAGCGCCAGGAGGCTGAGGCGGCCATCGCCGCGCTCGAGGAGGATCGGCGACAGCGGGGAGCGGTTGACCTCGAGGAGGCATGCGCCATCCTCGACTCCCTGCCGAACCTCGGCAAGGCTCTGGCCGCCGACTCGCAACTACGCCGCCGGGTTTATGAGGCGTTCCGGCTCGCTGTCGAGATCGACCTCTTCTCTCATAACGCCGCACTGTAATCCCGGAGAAAGGCGGTGGCCCGTGGAACTCGAAACCATGCTCGTGTCCCTGTTTGTGCTCGTGGACGACTGGTGGGAGAGCGTTCATCCTCCCTCTGCACGTAAGCCGGGACGTCCGCCTTCACTCTCTGACCCCGAGGTGCTGACGCTCGCCATCCTCGCCCAGTGGCCGAGGTGGCGGAGCGAGCGGGACTTCTTCCGCTTCGCCGACGCTCACCTCCGAGGATATTTCCCCAACCTACTCTCCCACGGCCAGCTCAATCGCCGCATCCCCGTGCCCTGGAGCCCGAGCTGAAAGCCTTTCAGTGGGATCTGGCCGCAACACTGGCAGACGGCTCCGAGGTCTACCATGTCCTGGACACCACCCTGATCCCGGCCATAGTGAGAGTCCGCGCCTGTCGCAAGGGCTTGTTCGCGGGACAAGCCGCCTTCGGAAGATGCGTTTCCAAGACCGAGTGGGTCTACGGTTTCAAGGTGGCTCTGTCGGTGAGTCCCAAAGGCGTCATCATGGGTTTCGGGCTGGCCGAGGCAAACTCCGATGAGCGGCCCATCGGAGAGTTCCTTGTGAGCTCCGACGGTTATGATGCCTACCTCGCGGACAAGGGCTTCTCCTCGGTGGACTGGGAGAAGCACTGGCTACAGAAGTACGGGGCACTGGTCGCCGCTACTCCGCAGGAGAGCACCCGGAGGGCGTGGCCCGAGCAGGCCCGGCGATGGGCTGCCGGAAAGAGGCAGCTCATAGAAGGCGTCATAGACCAACTCAAGGACATCTTTGCTCTGGAGCGCCACCGCGCAAAGACCCTCGAAGGTCTGCTGACCCGGCTGGCTGCGAAGGTAGCCGCCTACACCGTAGGGCAAGTGCTGAACAAGCGGCTCGAACGCCCAATACGCCATTTGGCGAGTCTCTTGGTCTGAATACAATTGCACAGCAAACATCTTATAGCGGGTTGCAGTGAGATTGAGCCAGACACCCTTGCTCTTTGGAATGGCGCGCTTGACGGCCTCACCTATCTTCCCGCGCAGCTCTTCCAAATAAGCATCTATGCTCCACAATGCAGAGCGGTCCAATATCACTGCAAAGCGCTGTAGAGCAAGAAGAGCATCCCCATCTGCCATCGTGAAGGCGAGTGGCGCAACATCACCGCAAGGTGCTGTAGGGGCAATGACATTCCCTCCCTTACTAGGCGTAAGCTCTTCTCTGGAGATACAGTGGATGCCCCTTACCATCACCATATTCGCCTGGCAGGAAGGTTCGGTAAGGAGGGGAAGTTCGTGGAGGTAGCCAAGCTAGAAAGCGAGGTGCTTGCAGTAGTGCGCTCGACAGGCCTCGAACCCGCAACCTTCTCTGTTCGTAGGCAGCCTCATGTGGGTGGCACAACATCCTCACGAGGCGCTGTAGGAACCCTCACCGCCGCGTCAGCGATCGAGCAGAGAGCCAACGAAAGGCCCCTACTTACCCCCATACACGGTGCAATAGGGCGCAAGCCCTATAGAGGAAGCGTTGAGCCACGGGGTTCTTCGTGTTCGGGGCCACCATCTATCACTTGCTTTCTCTCTCGGTCGTTTCGACACCTTTGGATGTAAGGGTGAAAGTCGTGAAGTCATCGGACACGTTATCTATGGTTCCAACCCATGTGTGAAACTCCGCCGAGGCCTCGTACTCGCTGATTTCGGAGATCTTCGAAGCGCGCATGACATCGTCTCTGTGGACGCGGGCTCCAGGCGTACCATCGGCTTCGTCGTAAGCAGCTTGTAGGAACCGTCGGTGCTCCTCCCGGATCTCTTTCAAAAAGCGATGTGCCATCCTTCTTCGCTCCTGTTCTCATCTTACAAGTCCACTTATGCTACAGGATGCCACTGACCACGCTTTAGCGCATCCCTCCGGTTAGAGGCAACTGGGCACCTCCCGCTAATGGGCGTTAACTCTCTCTATGGTCAAGGCTGCGATCCACCTGTCTGAGGAGATGTCGCAGATTCCGGCAGGGCTAAGCGCACAGCAAGGCCGACGAGTAGAGCTATACTTAATGGAGCACTAACGAACGCGATAGCGAAAGCGAAGATATGAAGCGCGGTTGCGAGCATATATCGCCGCGACATCTTCCGAAGCAGGGCAGGGTCGAGATTGAAGTCTATCAAGCGATAGTTTCTGGAAGCGTACAGCCAGATAAGGGTAAACACGATGAGGGTCGTAGCCAAGGTGCCGCTGTAGACGGCGACCGCGGTAGTACGCTCTGCGCTTCGCATGTACTCGGAGAGCAAGGCAGTGGAAAAAGGGAAAAAGGCAACGCACATCAGAAATAGAGTGTTCAGGAAGATCAGGCCGTGGTCAGAACGAGCGATGTAGCGGAAGCGATTGTGATGGTTGGCCCAAAGGATACCGATGCCGAGAAAGCTGATCATATACGCTAGGTAAGAAGGCCACTCTTCTATGAGCGCACCGAAGAGGGTTATTCCCTCTGATTCGTTCCCAATATGAGGTACGCTGATCTCAATGACCAGCAGCGTCATCGCTATGGCGAACACCCCGTCGCTGAAGGTTTCCAGGCGCCCCGTATCGATGGCGACGTAGTTTGACGCTGTAGTGCCTCTTTGATTCTCTTGGTCCATCGAAGGTCCT
>JALZEL010000144.1 GCA_030862075.1 Actinomycetota bacterium
AGCTGCAGGGCCAGGACCAGCTCGTGGTGAACATCCCCGGCGTCACCGACACCGAGCAAGCGATAGACGTCATCGGGCGCACGGCCCAACTCGGCTTCTACGAGGTGTTGGCCGCCGCGGGCGGTCAGCAACTCGTCTCCGAGGACGAGGTAGAGGAGACCAAAGACGAGCTGCAGAGCGAGCTCGAAGGGGATCCGGCCTACGAAGAGGAAGGAACCAAGATCCTCTTCGAGGAGTCACCCTCGCCTGGCGGTGAAGGGGTCATCGTTCAAGGGTACGTGGTCCCGGAGGAGCCCGGCGTTACGGGCGAGGCGCTTGAGTCGGCGATCATAGAGCGCGACCAAGCGGGCAGGCGCATGGTCCGGATAAACTTGACCGGCGAGGGAGCCGAGCAGTTCGGCGACCTCTCTCAAGAGGTGATAGACAACGCCCTGGCGAACGGCATCCCGGGGCAGGGCAGGCTCGCCGTGGTCCTCGACGAGGACGTGATCAGCGCGCCGACGGTGCGGGAGGTCCTCGACCAGGGGTCTTTCGTGATCGAGAACCGGGAGGGCGGCGGGCTCCCACAGGAAGAGGCCGAGGAGCTAGAGATCGTACTGCAGACCGGCGCCTTGCCGGTGAACATGGAAGTCCTCTCCGTAACTTCGATCGGGCCTACCTTGGGTTCGGACTCCTTGAGGAGCGGGCTTTTGGCGGCACTCGTGGGGTTCGGGCTCGTGCTCTTGTTCTTGCTCGTCGTGTACCGGGTGCTCGGGGTGATAGCGGACCTGGCGCTGTTGATCTACGCCTTTTTGCTTTGGGGGCTCATCGTTGCCATCCCGATAACTGTGACGCTGCCGGGGATCGCGGGCATCGTCTTGAGCGTCGGTGTCGCGGCGGACGCGAACGTGGTTATATTCGAGCGGATCAAGGAAGAGATAAGGCGCGGCAAGTCGCCCCGCACCGCCGTGGGTCTCGGCTACCAGAAGGGCTTCAAGGCGATCCTGGACGGAAACTTCACCACCCTCATCACCGCCTTCATCCTCTTCGCCCTCTCCACCGGTTCCGTTCAGGGCTTCGCGGTCTTGCTGGCCGTGGGCGTCGTCCTCTCCATGTTCACGGCCATCGCGGTCACGCGGGCTCTTCTGGGCGTTATCTCCGACCGCGGCTTTAAACTCTCTGCCCCGATGATGGGCGTCTCCAAGAAGAGCCTCGAAGCCGAGAGGCCTGCGAAGGCCAGCAAAGCCGGGGCGGGGGCGCGCTAGCGATGGCGTTCAAGAACGTCGACTTCGTCGGTGGGTGGCGCATCTGGTTCGCCGTCTCGGCGGTGTTCCTCCTGTTCAGCGTAGGGGCGATTGCCCTGGGGGGCATGAACTTCGGCATAGACTTCACCGGTGGCTCGAAGTTCACCGCGAGCGGCGTGGAGGGGTCGCCAGGCACCGAGGAAGTGGGGGACGCGCTGCCCGGGGACCTGGGCGAGAGGTCGTTCGTGCAGAGGCTCGGCGACGAGGGGTACGAGGTCCGGACGCCGGTCCTCTCCCAGGAAGAGAACACGGAGGTTCAGCAGGCCCTGGAGGACTTTCTTGGGGCCGAGGTCAGCGTCACGAGCATCAGCCCGACGTTCGGTGGCCAGATCCGAGAACAGGCCCTGCAGGCCGTGGCGGCGGCGCTCCTCATAATCGTCCTGTACATAAGCTTGCGTTTCGAGTTCGCCTTCGCCTTCGCCGCGATGGTCGCGCTCTTGCACGATATCTTGATCACGGTGGGCTTCTACGCCCTGGTAGGGCGCGAGGTGAACCTGGTGACGGTAGTCGCCGTTTTGACGGTTTTGGGGTACTCCCTCTATGACACGATCATCATCTTCGACCGCATAAGGGAGAACACGCCCGAGGCTGGCTACAACCGCCGCCGGTACGACGAGCTGGCCAACAATTCTATCCGGCAGGTTGTGATGCGTTCGATCTACACTTCGACCGTCACCCTGATCCCGGTGACAGCCCTCCTACTCTTCGGCGAGTCCACCTTGAGCGACTTCGCCTTCGCCCTCCTGGTCGGCATCGCGGCGGGCACCTACAGCTCTATCTTTATAGCCGCGCCTACTTTATGCTTGTTCAAGGCTTGGCGCGCGGGGAGGACACGCAAGGCGCCGAGAGGCGCAACAGCGAGATAAAGGAGAGAAGATGTTTGAATCGCTAGAACGTTTGATCCTCTTGCAGATAGGCGCGGCGGCCGTGACCCGCGAGCGGGTCCAGGAGGCGGTGAACCGCCTGATCGAGCAAGGCCGGATGGAACGTGAGGAGGGTCGCGCCGTCGTCGAGGACGTCCTAAGCCGGGCGCGTGAGCGCTCTTCCGGCACCCGTAGTCTAATAGACGCCTCCGTGCAGCAGGGACTGCGCGGCGCCGGCATACCGAACCGTGAGGCCTACGAGGACCTCCTCTTCCGCGTCGAGCAGCTCGAGCACCGCGTACGCCTCCTCGAGAACCGCTCCCCAGAGGCGCAGGTTCGTCCCGAAGCGCCGCCGGAGGCAAGCGTGCCGCCGGAGGAGGTCGAGCCGACCATTCCGCCGGTCGGCGGCGTGGATACGGCCCCCGAGCCGCCGAGAGACGAGCCGGACACCCCGCCGGGCCTACCGCCCAGGACATAGTAGGACGCCGGGGAGCGCGTTCCCCTAAGGTGCAGGAGGGCTCGGACCTTTGACCGCCGTAGACAGAGGCCTCGCCACTTACTCCGGCGGCCGGCGGGAAAACCTCGTGCGGTTCTCCCAAATCGGGCGGGTCCTGGTCCGCCACGGGTTCGGCTTCGTCTTCGACGTCCGGCGGGGCAGGCGGGAGAGGCGCGGCCTGGAGGAGTTCCTCACCCCGAACTTCGGCGTCAGGCTCAGGCGGGCGCTCGAGGATCTAGGGCCGACGTTCGTGAAGTTCGGCCAACTCTTGAGCACCCGCTCGGACATCATCCCGGAGGGCGTTCTCTTCGAGCTGCAGAAGCTTCAGGATACGGCGGCGCCCATACCACTCGAAACGGCGCAGGCGGTGATAGAGAGGGAGCTCGGGGCCCCGATCGGGAAGCTCTTCGTCGGGTTCGACCCGGTGTGGCTCCGGTCGGCGAGCATCGGCCAAGTCCACAGGGCGTGGCTTTACGACGGAGAGCAGGTCGCGGTCAAGGTGCAGCGGCCGGAGGCGCCTTACCGGGTCGAGGCGGACCTCGCGCTGATGAGGGATCTGGCGACGCTTCTTGACGCGAGGTTTGGGGACAGGATCTTCATAGACGTCAAGGAGCTCGTCGCGGAGTTCGAGGGCGTGATCCGGCGCGAGCTCGTCTACGAGTCCGAGGCTCAGAACGCGAGGCGCTTCGCCCACAACTTCTCCGGAACCCCAGTAAAGGTCCCGAAGATCCACACTAAACTCTCCACGAAGCGGGTCTTAACGATGGAGTTCATCGAGGGTACCCGCTTCCATGACATCCGGCCCCTGCTCCTGGCCCCGGCAGAACGCCGACGTGTGGCGACGATGGGGGCGGAGGCGATCTTCAAGATGGCTTTCGAGGACGGCTTCTTCCACGGCGACCCGCACCCCGGCAACCTCATCCTTACCCCCGAAGGGGAGCTCGCCCTCCTGGACTTCGGCATGGTTGGCTTTATGAGCCGCGGCGACATAGAGGCCTTGAGTAGGCTATTCATCGCCGTCATACAGCAGGACTCCGCGGCGGCGCTGCGGGGCCTGGAGTCGCTAGGGGCCCGGTACGCGCCGGAGGTAAGGGGCCCGCTCGTGCAGGATCTCAGGGAATTCTTGTACAAGTACTCGGGGCTCTCGGTTGGGGAGGTCACGCTCGGGCAGGCGTTATCGGAGTTGATCACGCTCGTAAGAAGGTACAGGCTCTCGATGCCGCCGGTCTTCCCGCTCCTCACCAAGGCTCTCGTGACCGCTGAGGCCCTCGCCCGCTCCATAGACCCGACCATCAACGTCTACGAGCTAGCCCGCCCCTACGCGAGCCGCCTGCTTCGTGAGCGGTACGAGCCAGGCTTCCTCCTCGAAAGGTCCCAGGAACGTGCCCTCGAATACGCCCGCTACCTGGAAGATTACCCGGAGCAGCTAAGGCAGCTCCTCGCCGAGCTCGAGGACGGAGAACTAGAGGTCAAGTTCCGCCACGGTGGTCTCGACGAGCTAAGCGGAGAGGTGGACGTGCTCGCCAACCGGCTCGTCTTCGCCGTCGTCACCGGCGCCCTGCTCATAGGCTCCTCTCTTTTAGGCGCATTCGCCAGCGGGGGTCCCCAGGTGCCCTACCTGGGCGTCCCCATCGTCGCGTTCATCGGCTTCACCTTGGCGCTCGTCATGGCCGTGATCCTACTCGTCGTTATCTTCCGCTCGAGACGGCTCTGACAAGCTGTCAGCTGTTGGTGGCAGCCATTAGAGGTCAGCAAGAACCGAAATGCTAAAATATTTCTATGGAGATAATCCGCGAAGAGGCGCAGCCGAAGGTCGTAACCGAGCCGGAGGTTACGATAACCTCCCTGCTCGGGAAGATCGCTTCCTACAACCCGGAGGCCGACGAGGAGCTTATAGCTCAGGCCTACGGGAGGGCACACGTCGCCCACAAGGGGCAGGTGCGTAAGAGTGGCGAGCCCTTCGTCTATCACCCTCTGGCGACCGCGGATATACTCGCCGATCTCAGGCTGGACTCTACGACCATCGCCGCGGCGCTCCTGCACGATGTCCTCGAGGACACGGAGATCAGCAAGGAGGATCTCGCCGAGCAATTCGGCGAGGAGGTCGCGGATATCGTCGACGGGGTCACGAAGCTGAAGAGGCTCCCCAGCGGGAACTTCGAAGAGGCGCAGGCCGAGTCGCTCAGGAAGATGATTGTGGCGATGAGCCGGGACGTACGCGTTATCATCATCAAGCTCGCCGACCGGCTGCACAACATGCGTACGCTCGCCTACCTCAAGCGAGAGAACCAGCTCAAAAAGGCCACAGAGACGCTGGAGATCTACGCTCCTCTGGCGCACCGCTTAGGTATCTACTCGGTGAAGTGGGAGCTGGAGGATTTGTCCTTCGCTACGCTCCACCCGAGGCGTTACGAAGAGATGAAGCGGCTCGTGGCGGCCCGCAGGGCCGACCGGGAGGCGTTCATCAACGGGGTGGCTGTGGAGCTCAGGAAGGATCTCGAAGAGGCCGGAATAGAGGCCGAGGTGAAGGGGCGCGTCAAGCACTTCTACTCCATCTACAACAAGATGGTCCGGCGCAACAAGGAGTTCAACGAGATCTACGACCTCGCGGGCTTGAGGGTCGTCGTGGATTCCGTGCGGGACTGCTACGGGGCTCTGGGTGTGATCCACTCGGTCTGGAAGCCCATCCCGGGGCGATTCAAGGACTACGTCGCTATGCCAAAGTTCAACATGTACCAATCTCTGCACACGACGGTCATGTCCAACGAAGGGAAGCTACTGGAGATCCAGATCCGGACCCGCGAGATGGACATCATCGCCGAGTACGGTATCGCGGCCCATTGGATGTACAAACACGGCCTCAAGGACAGCCAAGTCGATCGCCTCACTTGGCTGAAGAGCGTGATGGAGTGGCAGGGGGAGACGACCGACGCCGCCGAGTTCATGGAATACCTCAAGGGCGAGCTGGTCGCCGACGAGGTTTACGTCTTCACGCCCAAGGGCGACGTGGTAAGCCTGCCAAGCGGGGCGACACCGATAGACTTCGCCTATCGTGTGCACACCGAGGTCGGGCACCGCACCGTGGGCGCGAAGGTGAACGACCGGATCGTGCCCTTAGACTCCGAGCTCGTCTCCGGCGACCGGGTGGAGGTCATCACCGGCAAGGCGATGAAGCCGAGCCGGGACTGGCTTGCTGTAGTCCAGAGCGCGCGCGCCCGGAACAAGATCCGCCAATTCTTCAACAAGGCCGATCGCGAGGACAACCTGAGCCTTGGGCGCGAGAAGGTCACGACGCTCCTCAAGAAGCAGCGCGTGGAGAAGGTGCCGCCTGTCATCTGGGACGAGGTGGCGAAGGAGACAAATTATTCGGCGCCGGACGCCATGCTCGCCGCCGTGGGCCTCGGGGCCCTCTCGGCCGAGAACGTAGCGCACCGCGTGGCCGAGAAGGTACGGCCCAAAGATGAGGAGCCGAACGGGAGGCGCAGCCCGGCGCTCGTCCCCCTGCCGCTCTCTGACGGAGAGACCGACTCCGAGACGGGGGTGCGGGTCGTTGGTTCGAGCGGGATACTCACGCGCCTAGCCCGCTGCTGCAGCCCGATGCCCGGGGAAGACATCGTAGGGTACGTGTCTTTGGGGCGTGGGGTCGTGGTGCACGCAGCAGGGTGCGCGAACGCACGGGCCTTGAAGGCGCGCGACCCGGAGCGCTTCGCCGAGGTCGAGTGGGCGCCGGCGCCGGGACGTTTGTTTACGGTGGAGATCCTCGTCGAGGCGTTGGACCGCATGGGCCTCCTCAAGGACGTTACCTCGATCATCTCCGACGCTGGAGTGAGCATACTTTCGGCGCGGGTGGACACGATCGAAGACAGGACGGCCCTCTCGCGGTTCGCGTTCAAGGCTGCGAGCCTGGCGCACGTCGAGGAGATCATACGCAAGATCCGGAGCGTCCCCGATGTCTACGACGTCCGCCGAGTCTCCCGCGACGGCACCCCTGTGGGCGCCAACAGCTAAGCTAGGAGCTTTTCGTGGCCGAGATAGAGCGGGTCCCCCTCGACATGGGCGGTTTCGAGGTCAACGCCTTCGTCGTGCACGCTCCGGAGAGCGACCTGATCGTGGACGCCGGGGGCGAGCCAGAGAAGATCCTCGCCCGCCTCAAGAAGCCGGTCGCGGCCATCTTTGTCACCCACGGACACCGGGATCACGTGGAAGCTTTGGACGCGGTGCGCCGCGAGACAGAAGCCCCAGTCTACGCCCATCCGGCGGATACGGATGGTGCTGGAGTTACGGACTACGAGCCCCTTTCGGACGGGCAGGATCTCGTAATCGCCGGCGAGGCTTTCAAGGTCTTGCACACGCCGGGGCATTCGCCGGGCTCGGTGACGTTCGTGGTGGGGCGCGACCAGATCGTGGGCGACCTCATCTTGCCGGGGAGCGTGGGCCGGACGGACATCTCAAGAGCCTCCTGGAAAGAGATCGAGGTCTCCATAAGGAAGGTCATGCAGTTCTGGGACGGCTCCACCAGGCTCTTCGCAGGACACGGGCCGGTACTGATGGCCATGGAGGAGGTCGAGAGCAACCCGTACCTGCCCCTGGGGATCCTGTGAACTACCGGGGACCCAGGGGCACCTACGACGTCTACCCGGAGGGCCGTGAGCCGCACGAGCGGCCGGAGCTCTGGGCTTGGGTCGAGCGGGTAGCACGCGACTTCTTCAGGCGGTACGACTACTCAGAGGTGCGGCTGCCCGTCTTCGAGGATGCGCAGCTTTTTATCCGGAGCGTCGGCGAGGAGACGGACATCGTGCGGAAAGAGATGTTCGTCTTCCGCGACAAGGGCGGGCGGGAACTTAGTCTGAGGCCGGAGGGGACGGCGGGGGTTGTGCGCTCTTACGTCGAGCACGGGCTCTACAAGATCGCCCAGCCGGTGAAGGTGTGGTACATGGGGCCGATGTTCAGGCACGAGCGCCAGCAGAAGGGTCGTTATCGCCAGCACTACCAGCTAGGGGCCGAGGTTTTGGGCTCCGAGGACCCTTTGGTGGACGTCGAGGTGATCTCGTTACTCTGTGACATCCACCAGGCTTTGGGCGTCGAGGACGAGGTGGTCTACCTGAACAACCTGGGCGACCTCGAGACGAGAAAGCGCTACGCCCCCGAGCTACGGGACTACCTCAAGGAGCACGAATCCGAGCTCGACCCCGACTCCGTCTCCCGCATCGAGACGAACCCTTTGCGCACCTTCGACTCCAAGGACAAGAACACCCAGGCCGTGCTTGCGGAGGGGCCCGCGATCGGGAACTTCTTGAGCGAGGAGGCCACGTGGTACTTCGATGCGGTCAAAGGTGGGCTCGAGGCTGTTGGGGTGCCGTACGCGGTGGACGAACGCCTGGTGCGGGGGCTCGACTACTACACCTTGACCGTCTTCGAGGCGAAGAGCGCCGCTCTAGGGGCGCAAGACACGGTGGGGGGCGGGGGGCGCTACAACGGGCTCGTGGAGGAACTCGGCGGGCCAGAGATACCGGGGATCGGGTTCGGCACCGGCGTCGAGCGCATCCTCCTCGCCGCGAACCCCCCGGAGGAGCTCCCGACCCTCGACGTCTTCTTCGTCACCCTGGCTCCGGAGGCACGCCTGCCAGCCTTCGGCCTTGCGACCGCTCTGCGGGCCGAAGGTCTCTCCTGCGACCTCGACTACGGAAACAGGAGCGCCAAGGGGCAGTTCAAGCAGGCCGACCGGATGGGCGCCAGGTTCGCGGCCATAATCGGGGACGAGGAGCT
>JALZEL010000199.1 GCA_030862075.1 Actinomycetota bacterium
GGATGGGCTCTACGGCGTACCGAAGTTCTTGGCGGCGTCCGCGGGAACGGATGTCTCCCCGATAGTCGGGGCAGAGGTCAGCATAGGGGACGGCGGGCACCTGGTCCTACTCGCAGAGTCTATGGAAGGCTACCGTTCGCTGTGCAGGCTCCTCACAAGCTACCGGTGCGGTTCCGAAGACCGGCGCAAACCGCTCTGTCCTATCGGGGCGGTGCTCGAGCACGCCGACGGCCTAGTATGCCTCACCGGCGCCATGCCGTTCGGACTCGTCCCGCACCTCGTACTCTCCGGGCGGACCGGGGAAGCGGGAGCGTTGCTCAAAGTGCTCCGTGAGGCCTTCGGCGAGGGAAGGCTGTACGCCGAGATCACCGACGACAGAACGGCGGGTAGCCGTAGGAGAATGCGGCGGATCGCTGAGTTCGCCCAGGCGCGCGGGGTGCCGCTGCTTGCCACCAACGAGGTTGTTTACCTCACCCCTGCGGACCACAAGCTCCATGACGTCCTCGTGGCTGCGACCAACCTCACGGCGCTCCCTGGCCCCGGCTACCGGCCCACTGACCAGCTCTATCTCAAGTCCTCTGCCGAGATGCGCACCGTGTTTCGCCACTACCCGGAGGCGCTGCGGTCCGCGGCGTCGGTGGCCGAGAGGTGCGCGGGGACGGTCGAGCTCGCGGGGAAGATACATTTGCCCTCTGCCAGGTTGCGATGCGGGGAGACGCCGGAGGGGAAGCTTGCCCGGCTCGCGCTCAAGGGGGCAAGGGAAAGATACGGTGCTCTCGAAGATCGGGTGCGAGCCCGACTGCGCCGAGAGCTTCGGTGCATAGCGGACCTGGGCTTCGCCCCGTACTTCCTCGTCGCACGCGAGGCAGTAGAGATAGCGCACGAGAAGGGCATCCCCGTGACGGGGCGCGGGAGCGCGGCGAACTCGCTCGTCTCCTACTGCCTGGGGCTCACTCAGCCCGAGCCCTTTGGAAACCGCCTGCTCTTCGAGCGCTTTATGCACGAGTTCCGGTCCGATGCACCGGACATAGATCTGGATCTCTGCTCCCTTCGGAGGGATGGGGTCAGGGACGAGCTCGCCCGTCGGTACGAGCGCTGCGGGGTGGCCGTGGCAGCGACGGCCCAGACCATGTCGCTGCGCGGGGCGGTGAGGGTTGCCGCTCGGGCGCTCGGGCACACCCCGCGAGAGACCAACGAACTTTCGAAGCACGTGCCGACACGTTTCAGGGATCGCGGCCGGACCTACACCCCGCTCTCGGGCTGGGAAGAGGCGCTCGCCGAGCCCGCTATGCGTGGACACCCCCTCCAAGACAGGGAGAGGTACAAGCTCCTTCTCGAACTCTCGGGACGGCTTGCGGGCCGCTACCTGCGGGTGGGAACCCACCTGGGCGGGCTGGTGTTCGGTAACGAGCACCATCACCTCTCCGAGCTCGCACCCGTTGAGCCTTCGGGCATGCCGGGGCTCCTGCGGGTCCAGTAAGACAAGGACGACCTCGATTACGTGGGCATACCCAAGCTCGATCTGCTGGGCCTCCGGATGCACACAGCGCTCCACGAGGCCAGTGAGCTTGCCTCGAAGAGGGTCGGGAGGAAGGTGGACCCATATAACATCCCCCCCGACGACAAGGAGACCTACGCCCTGATAAGGACCGGGAGGAACGCCGGGATGTTCCAGCTCGAGTCTCCCGGCCAGATGGCACTCTCGCGAAGACTCTACCCTCGTCGCTTCTCCGACCTCGTCGCCCAGATAAGCCTCTTCCGTCCTGGTCCAGTACTCGGTGACCTCGTGACTCCCTACGTGCTGCGGCGGCAGGGGAGAGAGCCCTACTCTGTACCCCTAGAGGAACTTGAGCCGGCCCTGCGGGGTACCTACGGAGTGCTAATCTTTCAGGAACAAGTCTTAGAGGTCGCCCATGTGGTCGCCGGCTTCTCGCTTGCGGAAGGGGACCAGATCCGGCGCGCTATGACCCACGACCGAGGTCCCGGCGCCATGAAGGCGCTCAAGAAGGGGTTCGTCCGCCGCGCCGTCGCGCGCGGCGTCCCGGAAGCTACTGCCAGGGAGGTCTTCTCCTGGATGGAGGGGTTCGCCGCCTACGGTTTCTCGGCCGCCCACGCTGCTTCCTTCGCGTCCCTTTCCTACGCCAGCGCCCACATGAAGCACCACTACCCGGCCGAGTTCTTCTGCGCTCTTTTGAATTCCCAGCCGGTGGGCTTCTATAGCCCGAGGACACTCCTCAACGAGGCCCGGCGCGAAGGGATAGAGGTGCTCTCTCCGGACATCCACCTCTCGGGAGAGGATTTCACCGTCGAGGATGATGGCACGGCTCTACGGGTGGGCTTGAAGTACTCGAAGGGCCTCTCCCAGTCCGCCCTCTCCTCGATCCTCTCAGAGCGGAAGACGCACCCCTTCGCCTACGCTGCGGACCTCTACCAGCGCACCGCGGTGGAGCGCGACGCCCTGGAGAGTCTCATCCGGGCAGGCTTCCTCGACCATCTCGCGCCTAGGGCTGGGCGCAACGGGCTTCTCGCCGCGACCGGTGACCTCCCTGAAAAGCGCTCCCGCGCCCGGCGCCGCCAGGGGGAGCTCCCTCTACCGCACCCGGCAAGCTGGTGGGAGAGGCGCGAGGACGTGGCTGACCGCGCTGGCTATTTGCCGCTGAGTGCCGAAGGGCGAGAGCGGATGGAGTGGGAAGCTCTCTCTTTGAACATCTTCCGTCATCCTCTCTCGCCGTACCGGGAAGCCCTCAAGCGGCTGGGTGTAACCCCGAGCCGAAAGATCCTCGGCCTCCCCCACGGGACCCGAGTCCAGGCGGCAGGCCTCCTCGAGGAGCTGCAGCGACCGCCGACCAGGAGCGGACGGCCCGTGTACTTCCTGCTCATCGAGGACGAGGCCGGACTCCTGCAAGTGACCATCTTCGAGGGCGTCTACAGGAGATACGGGCACATACTGCACCAGCGGGGTGCGTTCCTGCTCAAAGGCAAGGTCGAGCAGGACCACCGCCGGGGCTTCTCCTTCCTTGTGGAGCGCATCAGCGATCTGCAAGAGGCGCTCACGGACGAGGCTGGGGCTCGGATGCCAGAGCCCCGGATGGTCGCATCCTCCGGGGCCTTCGTGCGGGCGAAGCGGCGGGGGAGGGCGGGATGATACCGACGGCGGTGCTCGAAAGGATGTGTGAGTCCGAAAACCTCCAGCCCTTTGAACTCGCCTTCCGGGGCAGAATAGGGGACGGAACCGCTACGATAGAGTTGGTGCGAGCTTAAGGAGAAGTGACGCGGTGCGGTCTCACGTTTACTCGAGTTAGACCGTAGGAAGGACAGCCACGCTTTCGCCACTATAACATTGTCTATGATTTCACTCTCAACTTTTGAAACTATAAAGCGGCCTGAGATGCGCTTCCGCGCCCTGCTAACCGGGGGAGTCCCCGAGGCGGAGGTGGCGCTGGTCGTCCCCTAGTTCAGTCGAGATAGCTCTTGTAGATGCACTTCGGCCTTCGGCGAGGGTGTTCGTAGTTTCTTCGACCTGTTGTTCGTGCGCCTCGTGCAGTACCGGGCAGAGGAGCTTCTCAATCCTCACCGCCGTCTCCCAGCCTATCCTCTTCTGCTCCTCTGTGGCCCTATTACGCCAGCGGGAGGAGAATAGTCCCGGCGCCAGCCGATCGTGTTCCAGAGTACGTAGGATGCCCGTCC
Organism: Actinomycetota bacterium; assembly: GCA_030862075.1. Taxonomy (GTDB): domain Bacteria; phylum Actinomycetota; class Rubrobacteria; order Rubrobacterales; family Rubrobacteraceae; genus Rubrobacter_F. The sequence continues at coordinate 3,688 of JALZEL010000199.1, forward strand.
TCTCGTTCACTTGTAGAGATCGGCGGGACTTATGTCTTGAGCTTGTCGAGGTGCTGCTTACGGAACTTCGCCACCTTGGGCGCGACCACGATCTGACAGTACGGCTGACCCCGGTTACGCCGGAAGTACTCCTGATGGTAGTCCTCAGCAGCATAGAAGGCACTAGCAGGTGTTACCTCTGTAACTACAGGATCGTCCCAGACGCCCGCCTCCTCCAACTGCGCGATCACCTCCTCGGCGACACGCTTCTGCTCAGGGGTGTGGTAGAAGATCACCGAGCGATACTGCGTCCCGACGTCGGCTCCTTGGCGATTCAAAGTGGTGGGATCATGGATGGAGAAATAGACCTCCAATATCTCCCGGAACGAGACGGCCTCAGGGTCGAAAGTAACCTGGACGACCTCTGCGTGATCAGTAGTTCCGGTACAGACCTGCTCGTAAGTAGGATCTGGCACGGTGCCGCCCGAGTAGCCTGATACTACCTCTTCCACGCTCCGCAGCTCGTCGAAGGCAGCCTCCAAGCACCAGAAGCAGCCGCCCCCGAGCGTGGCAATTTCCGTGCGGGACGCATCTTCCGACCGTTTATCATTAACTGGCATCATCTGCACCATCTCCCTCTGCTCGTGTGGACCCAGACAACTTCGGTATACCGCAGCCAACGATCGGATGCACGGGACGCCATGACCGGGCAGCGACGCGTGGTTATTGGAGTCGTTAAGCCACTACCTCTAATCGAGGAGCGGCCTCGTCCGGGGCGGAGCTTTGAGGTTTTTAAGCGTAGAGGTAACGGGGCAGTCCCCGCATGCCATCAACCGACGCTAGCTACAGGGAGAACCCTCGCAAGGAAGTGGGTTCCTCGTTGCCTTTCACGACCACCCCCGGTGTCGTGAGGCACCTGACGACGTGCCCATGCAGCTCGGAATAAGACAGTTCATCGGCATTGTTTACCGCGATCGGGCTTCCGTCTACGGCGTACCACTCGTCGGCCCCAGCGTACCTTACCGCGACCTCTATCGTCCCCGAGCGGGG
>JALZEL010000232.1 GCA_030862075.1 Actinomycetota bacterium
GCGAGCGGGAAGTCGTCGGAGACGCCGGCGCCGCCGAAGGCCTGGATGGCACGGTCGAGGACGCGAAGCGTCGTGTTCGGGGCGACGACCTTTATCATGGCGATCTCGGCTTTGGCCTCCTTGTTGCCCACCGTGTCCATCATGTGGGCGGCCTTGAGGGTGAGGAGCCTGGATTGCTCGATCTCGGTCCTCGAGTCGGCGATCCACTCCATGATCACGCCCTGCTCGGCTAGGGACTTGCCGAACGCCTCACGCCCCTTGACCCGCTCGCACATGAGCCCGATGGCTCTCTCCGCCACCCCGACGAGGCGCATGCAGTGGTGGATGCGGCCCGGCCCCAGACGCCCCTGCGCGATGGCGAAGCCCTTGCCTTCTTCCCAGATCATGTTCTCCGCGGGGACGCGGACGTTTTCGAAGGAGATCTCGGCATGCCCGTGCGGCGCGTCATCGTAGCCGAAGACGTTCAAGGTACGCTCCATCTTCACGCCTTCCGCGTCCAGAGGAACCAGGATCATAGATTGCTGCTCGTATCGCGGCGCTTCCGGGTCGGTCTTGCCCATGAAGATGGCGACTTTGCAGCGGGGATCGGGTGCTCCCGTCGACCACCACTTGCGCCCGTTTACCACATACTCGTCTCCGTCGCGCTCGATGCGGGCACGGATGTTCGTCGCGTCCGAGGAGGCCACCTCCGGCTCGGTCATCGCGAAGCACGAGCGGATCTCGCCGTCCAGCAAGGGTTTTAGCCACTTATCCTGCTGTGCAGGACTACCGTAGCGTGCAAGGACCTCCATGTTGCCCGTGTCGGGGGCGTTGCAGTTGAAGACCTCGGGGGCGATGGGGGAGCGGCCCATGATCTCGCACAGGGGCGCGTACTCCAGGTTGGTCAGGCCCGCCCCGAAGTCGGAGTCTGGGAGGAAAAGGTTCCAGAGGCCCGCCGCTTTGGCTTTCTCTTTTAGCTCCTCCATTACCGGGGGGATGCTCCAGCGGTCCTCGGACGCCGTGAGCTGTTCTTGATAAGTCTTTTCGTTAGGATAGACGTGCTCTTCCATGAACTCGTTGAGCTCAGCCCGGAGCTTTTGCACCTTCTCGGAATAATCGAAATCCATCATCGCCCTCCTCGTGGACGTTGGCGTTACCAGTTCACCGGTGCGAGTTTAGAGTTCCCTTCCCCGCAGAGATCTCCCCTGCAGCAATTCTGGCACGGTGTTGCGCCCCTCGCAAGCAGATGTCTGGACGTCTTGACCGTGATTCGGGAGGTCAATATAGTGGTCGGATAAAGGAGACACCGGCAGTGCTCCGGCAGATAAGGAAAGGGAGTTTGCTATGCGAAGACGTGACTCTGTCGCGCCGCGCCGTTTGGGGCAGGCCGTCCCGGTTATTGTCCTGGCCCTGACCGTTCTCTGGCTGCTCGCAGCTTGCAGCGCCGGTGAGGCGCCGGGTGGGGGCGACCGTCTTAGCGTCGCGACCGGGGGGACTGGCGGAGTCTACTTCGTCTATGGCGGGGCGCTGGCCGACCAGATTACTGAGAACATAGAAGGGGTCGAGGCGACCGCTGAGTCTACCTCCGCTTCGGTGGACAACATGCTTCTGATTGCCGACGAGAGCAGCGACATAGCCTTCACACTCGCCGACACGGCGGCCGACGCCGTCGAGGGAAGGGAAGATTTCGAGGAGCCGGTCCCCGCGCAGGCCCTCGCCCAGATCTACACCAACTACACTCAGATCGCGACCACCGCCGGCTCCGGCATCGGTAGCATCGAAGACCTGAGGGGCAGGAGCGTCTCCGTGGGCTCACCCGGCTCCGGGACCGAGGTGATAGCACTCCGGGTACTCAGGGCGGCGGGTATAGACCCCAACGCGGACATCGACCGCCAGCAACTGGGGGTGGACGAGTCCGTGGATGCGGTACGCGACGGCACCATAGACGCTTTCTTCTGGTCCGGCGGTCTGCCGACCGGTGCCGTAACCGACCTCGCTACGACCGACCAGATCGTGCTGCTCCCGAGCGTCGATTATCTCGGCGCGCTGCGGCAGCAGTACGGTGAGGTCTATCAGCAGGCGATCATCCCGGCCGGCACCTACGAGGGGTTTGACCAGGACGTGGCCGTGATCGGGGTCCCCAACTACCTGGTCGTCAACGAGTCAATGGACGAGCAGATGGCGTACGACATAACGAGGCTCCTCTTCGACCAGCAGGATGCGCTCGCCGAGGCCCACCCCGAGGCCAACAACCTCAACATAGACACCGCCCCGCAGGTCCCCCCGCTGGAGCTTCATCCCGGCGCCCAGCGCTACTACGACGAGGCGGGCTAGTAGGCACTCCCACAACCTTTCATGCGCACGTCGAGTCCGCGGCTCCTAACCTTGCTAGGGGCCGCCGCTCTGCTTATTGTCGGTGCGGCCTTATCCGTTAACTGGGATTCTTCCGTGGTCGTCCGCGGCTCTGACGGCAGGATAGTTGCCTGGTCTCCGCTCTCCGATTCGGGAAGCTTCAAGATCGAGTATGTTCACTCCTACTACCGGACTCCAGTGGTCGAAACCTTCGTAGCCGAGCCATCCTCGGGCTTCAGACTCGACGCCATCTCTTCGACCAGCGAGGCGGTGCTCGACTACTACGAACTCGAAGGCGCCCGGAGCTCCGAAGGTCGGTGGCTGCGCCTCGTGCCGAACAGGGCGCAGCACTTCGAAGTACTGCCCCTCATCGGTACGGCGAAGGGCCGGAAGACCCTTGTCCTCCCCGATCGCAAGATACCGCTCTTCAGGGATGACGGACGACCGGTTCACCTCACCCTCCGCGTGGAACAGAACACACCTCTCACAAAGATCCTTGGGCTGTTGAAGCCGGAGAACCGCTCACACTCTGTCCCGCCGGTGTCGGAGGGCTTACTTGACAAGGGTGGGCTTGCAACTTGCTTGACAAGAGTGGCCTCTCAAACTATTCTGGATTTCCAGGTAGGGAAGGATAATAGATGTCCGACGAACGCGAACGCATAAGGCTCGAAGACGAACATGCAGCCTATGACGCAGCGCACGAGCGTGTAGGGGAGTTCGAGGACGAGGAGAAGCCGGCCCGCGATGTCAGCGGATTTCCGAAGCTTCTACTCTCTATCGCCGGGGTGGCACTTTCTTGCTACGCCCTCTACTGGGTGCTAAACCCGGTACCAGCCCAGTTCTACCGGACCAGCTTCCTTGCGCT
>JALZEL010000253.1 GCA_030862075.1 Actinomycetota bacterium
TCGAGGAGGACGCCATCTTTTCGTATCGCGCGGACCTGGTCACCGAAGACAGTAATGCTGGGCTGTACCGACAGGAGGGAGAGGTCGAGGGGATAGGCTACACTGCCGGCTGGATCGTGCTGCCCGACGGCCGCATTCGGGGTTCGAGCTTTCCTCCCTACGTCCCGTGTTGCGTGCCAGAGAAGTGTCTGCCTCCCTCAGGGGGAGGCAAATAATACTTGGCAGAGTAATGGAGAAAGGTATGTCCAGTATAAGCAGCCGATAGGTTTGCGCGAGGGGAAAGGGGTGGACTGATGATACGGCAATCCTTAACGCTTCTCCTCGGGCTGGTAGTAGCTCTTCTCGTCGTCACGCACTCTGCTTCAGCTCGCCAGGCTCCTAAAGCTCCCAAAGCTTCTCAAGGCGCTCCTCAAGGTGCATCATGCCCTCCGCCAAGTCAAGTGCTAGAAGGCGTATGGTCCCCTGATCGCCTCCTCGTGCTCAATCCCTGCCAGACCATAACCGGCAAGGTAGATGTTTCCGACCTACCGCGGTACGTTGCAGACGACGGCGATGTACACATCCAGTTCGCCCCGGACAAGCAATACAGAAACCTGCTCACCGATCAGCAGGAGACTTACGGGAACATGGTGGTGGAGCTGATGGCCCGCGACGCCGGTCATATCCCTGTGTTGCCGGAGGGCCCCGAGCTCACCTTGTGGGGGGCGTTGGTTTACGATAGAGGGCACGCTTGGAACGAGATTCATCCCGTCTTTGGGGTTTGCGTCGACGGCGGATCCTGCTATACAAGCGGGCCCCAGTTCGGGGGTACTCCTCGAGGACACACCGGTAACCCGAGAGAAGATTGTTGGGACGAGAACGGCAACCTTTGCCGCGGATACGAAGGCCAGGTGCCAACGTATGAAGAAGTAGAGGGAGAGGAGGCCGAGCCGACGTAAGGCGCTGCTACCTCCGGGTTGTCCCCATAAAGTTCTGTAGATTGGTGGCTCGCTAGCGAATAGAGGTCATACGGAACGTGACTGTATAGTGGCGCCACGCCTGATGCTCCACCGAGCGTTTCGCCCTCGTGACCTTTCGCTGGCACTTGAAATCAGTAAGTAGACAAGCGTATTCGGTATCATTGGCCAAGATGGTCGGCATCTAAAGTCGACCGATCGAGCAGGAGCGACGATCTCTAGGGATCACCGTAGAGTGAATGCTAAAGCGCCATGTGCGGGTGGTGAGAATCTTCCCAACCGAGAGGCGTACCCGAGGCCAGCCACGGCTCTAACCGCCGAGCACCCCGAAGAGTGGGTTACGGGCAGACGCTACCAGGACACGCGACGCTATACCTGTCCGCTTCAGCCAGAGAGAGCTGACCTCTGATGGCTCCACGGGGGAATTCCTCGTTGTGGACGTCAACGTAGTAATTTTGTGGTTTCTGCAGAAGATCTCTAAGCAGCGCACCATCCACATCAGTGCATCCGCTAGAGGAGCGATCCTCGGGAGGCGGGTCTAGTTTCACGACGGTAGGACCGGCCTCTTCAGCGGTCCCCTCATGGATATGGGCCTTCGTAGCGGGCTCGATGTCGGAGGCTTCAAGCGAATAGCAGAGCCTATCCTCCGAAGTCATGAGAGCAACATCGGCCGTCCCGGTGCCGTCTTCGTCCTGGGGTCGGCCCCCGGGGCCGACGGCCGGCCCCTTCGTCGTGAATTTAGACTCGCCTTCCCCGGTTAGGTCGGCGTCAAGCCCGTGAACCAGTTGTTGGGCCCACGACGAAGACGCTAACGCTAGCATGAGCGTTACAACAGTTGCCGCGGCAAGGACTAAACCGAACCTTCTCATTGCACATAACCCCTTATCTTCACGCCCCTCGCGTTCTATCTACCCAAATACTTAACTATTAGCCTAACCATCGCGCACTGGGAAGTTGAAAAACCGGTACCTCTTGCGAAACTCCAACCGAGCGTACCAGGAGGTGCGCGCCATTCCTCGCACTTTATGAAGGGCGTCGCCTGACGGCCCATCTCAGGCCGCCCAAGGCGGCTACTACCACAAGCAGGCCGATCAGAAGAAGTGGGTAAATGCCACCGGTCCTAGGTGCAGTGTAAGGTTGTTGACCGGCAGTATCCTCGCGTTCCTGGGTAGGGACTTCCCCGTCCCTAGGGACCGCAGGAGGTTGTTGGGCGGGAGTGACTTTGCGTCCCTGGGTAGGAACTTCCTCCTGGGTACGAGCCTTCCCGCCGCTTTCCCTGAAGGTAACGCTAGCTCTCATACTCGGATGTACCTCGCAGAGGTACTCGTATGTTCCGGGCTTCGTCGAGCTATCGGGAGACGCCTTTGGGAAGCGCTGCGGGAAGGTGTGTGTGAAGGACTCTCCTGGGTGCAACGTCCCGGAGCGGAATGCTCCGGCGGGGCTCGTGGCGAACACGGTATGATGTGTGGTGCCCTCGTTGACCCACCGCACCGTGGTCCCCGGCTCGACGATGAGCCGGGAAGGCTCGAAGTAGGAATCGCGGATCGCCACCGTCACTACCTTTTCACGCTGAGCAACGGCCGTCGTCGAGCCCATCAATAAGGCTAGCACTGCAATAGACACCAGGGCAGCCGAGTGCGCTAGTCGCTTTGCGGTTCTCATGTTGATAGGAGCACCCCTATAAACCCGATGACCCCACCTGGGCTTGCTACCACCGCCGCTTAGTATAATCTCACAGCGGTTTTCGCAGCTGCTTAGCTCTAGGCCCAAGCCTTTCTTAGCCGGCTGTCCTCAACGCCTCTTGGCGTCTTCGTTTCTTGGTACCATTGTCGCGGTAAGTGTAGGTATTGAGAAGAGTTCCAGTGTTAGCCGAAAACCAATGCCCTGAGGTTCCCTCGCGGGAACGCTCCTTTGGCAAGCTAAAGCTAATTAAGGGGCGGGCTAAGAACACTATCTCAAGGTGTCAGGCACTAAAATTGGTAGGCGCGGCTATCTTGGGTGCTACGCTGTTACCTTCGATTTCCAGGCGAGCCCTCGCCCCTGCCCAGTCAGGATACGACTGGAGGGGGGTGAGCGATGTTCAATATGTACCCGGAAGTACGCTGCGTATCTGCCAGATGACGGGTGACTACGATGCGGAAGGACTTACGCATATAAACTGCACAGGGCGATGGGGTATTGAGGGCACGGATCTGGGTGTACCCGTAGAACACCAGGGAAACCTATTAGTCTTCTTTGGCGATGTACCCTCGGCCAACGATGCTGATCCGATCGCCTACACGACCGACCTCGATCCGGAGCCGCACGGGTTCCAGTTGCACCCCATCTTGCGGGGCGGCCCCGGTACTAGTTTTCGCCCCTTTACCGTCAAAGGTCTATCGAACAAAGGCTACCTTGGTACTAACGAGACGCCGACCGGAGCTTTTAGTTACGGTGATCGGCTGTATGTTTTTGTGATCACCGGTAACAT
>JALZEL010000256.1 GCA_030862075.1 Actinomycetota bacterium
AGGAAACGCTGGGCGAGGATCGCCTTCCTCCGACGATGGAGACTGCCCTGTTCCGCGTTGCCCAGGAAGCATTGGCCAACGTGCGTAAGCACGCCGAAACCGACAGGGTGCGCGTCGCGCTCGGGCGTCATAACGGGATCGTGCGGCTCGAAGTCCGGGACTGGGGACGAGGTTTTGCGCCTGCGGAGATCGAGCAAAGGGCCGGCCCAGGCGAGAGGGTGGGGCTCTCGAGCATGCGCGAGAGGGTCGCCCTGCTCGGCGGCAACCTCGAGATCAGCAGCGAACCGGGGACCGGCACGTCGGTGGTTGCGGAAGTCCCCTCGGCGGCTACCGGGGGAGGAAGTTGATGGTGGGGAGAGAGCTGGAACCTGTCATGCGGAGCACGCCAGCGCGGGTCCTCATAGCCGACGACCACGAGCTGGTTAGAGACGGCTTTAGACGCATGCTGAGCTACGAGGAAGACCTTGAGGTGGTCGGCGAGGCATCCAGCGGGCGGGAGGCTGTGGAGCTGTGCCGAATCCTGAACCCTGACCTGATATTGATGGATGTACGCATGCCCGAGATGGACGGCCTGGAGGCTACCCGCGCGATAAAAGCAGAGCAACCCTCGGTCAGCGTGCTCGTCGTTACCACCTATGAGAACCCGGATTACTTACTGGAGGCGATAAAGGCGGGCGCTGCTGGTTACATTCTCAAGGATGCCTCAAACCGACAGCTGACCAACGCCATGAGGAGGGCGCTGGAGGGCGAATCACCCATAAACCAGGAGCTTGCCTCCCAGCTAATCGGGCGCCTCGCCAGTGAAACCCCCCAACCTACGGAGCAGCCTCCCGCAGCCGAAAGAGGCACCTCTCCAACGCCGCCCTTCCTAGAGGAGTTGACGCCTCGGGAGGTAGAGGTGCTGGAGCTCATGGCTCAAGGGAAGACAAACCAAGCGATCGCCGAAATCCTCTTCATCAGCAGGGCCACCGCCAAGATCCACGTGCGGCGCATAATCGCCAAGCTCGAGGTGTCTGACCGCACCCAGGCGGTGGTGCGCGCCTTCGAGCTGGGGCTCGTGGCGCCCCAGACAGGGCTGTAAGCCTTCCTCCGCCACCGAACAGTGGACACTCTGGGCGTATTCCCCTAGGCGTACGAAGACCTCTCAAAGATAACCCCGCAGGCTGATGTGCGAAGCCTCTCTGCTCGATAGCCTTTCATCTAACAGGCAAAGCAAACGGGAAAAGCCCCACAAGGCGTAAGGAGGATGATAAGCGGAGGAGAGGCGCTACGCGAACTAGAAGCACTCGAAGATCGCAGAACTAAAGGCAAGAAGAAGACCTAAAGAGAAGGAGAAGTTGATGAGAAAGGCAAAGAAACTTTACGCAGCTATAGCGCTGGCTTTGGCCGCCATGCTGGTGGCCTCGACCGCGGCGATAGCTGCTGTGACCTTCAACGCCCCCGGAGGGGGACGGCAAAGGCTTCGTCGGCAAGGGCGACGTGCAGCTCGTCTACGGCTGGAATAACCAGGCGCTCCAGAATAAGGCTAGCGGCGTGACGTTCACCTACGACGCGAGTGAGACGTACGACGTCACCATCGAGTTCGACACCGGCAATCCCGACCGCCCGAGGTCGATCCAGCACCATACAGCGACCCAGAATAAGTCCACTACTGTGAATAGCTCCATTGCATACGAGCCTCGAACCAGGAACCAGATCACCGGCTTTAACCTGCTTGGGCTCGGCTCAACCAGCACTAGCGGTGACCAGATCCCACAGGTGGGGGACTCGTGCCCCAACGGTAATGTGGGCACCTGCGTGGTTACCGACGTTCAGTTGGCAAGCTCGACCGGCGGCCTGTACGTCCACTATCCTGAGGGCAGTTTCCTGATCTGGTCTTCTCCTGCTGCTCCGGTGGTCTAGTAACGAGTAGAAGCGCCACACGCCTGAGCGTGTAAGCGAACAAAGGGAAGGGACTCCCCGAGGGGAGCCCCTTCCCCTAAGAAAGAAGCAGCGGCGGTAACCGTGAGGACCATGATCTTCAAACGGAGCCCTACTAACCTCGTAGCCGAGCCCGCACCAAACGGCGAAGAAGGATAGCTCCCGCCGAAGTCTAGAAGGAGATGCCGTGACAGCGGAGCAAGAGAACACACCGGAGCAGTCCCACCCCGAGTGCTACTACAGCGAATACATCCGACTGGCCGCCGATAGACCCTCGATGATCGCGGTCTTGTATGAGGTCTACAACGAGAGGCAGGCC
>JALZEL010000272.1 GCA_030862075.1 Actinomycetota bacterium
ACGCAAGCACGACCGCGAGCGCGATGGTAGCTACGTCGCCCCAACCGAGTACCGTCCCGATCACCAGCCCGAGCACCTCGCCGATGGCGCAGCCGGTCAGGCAGTGCCCCGTGGCGCTGAATGCCAACCTATTAAGTGAAGTCTTTTCATCCATTCCGCACTCCCTTCTAAGTCGTCGCGATGTAGCCGGCGTCCTCGATTGCGCCTTTGAGCTCGTCGGTCGACACCAGGCCCTCGTCGTAACGCACCTCGACGACGCCCTTTTCAAGGTCTGCATTCGAGCGCTCCACCCCGGAGAGCTTGCCCAGCTCGCCCTCGATGGCGGCCTTGCAGTGGCCGCAGCTCATCTCCGGCACTCGGAACGTCGCTTCCTTCATGGTTTCCCCTTTCTCCGGTGTTGCTAGACCCTCAAGAACCGTTCGACGGCCGAGGTCAGCTCCTCTATCTTCTCGTCGGCGCCTTCGCCCGTCTCGATCGACTCCTTGACGCAGTGCTCGACGTGGTCCTTGAGCAGGATGACCCCGACCTTCTCCATGGCCGAGACGATGCTCGAGATCTGGGTGAGGACGTCCACGCAGTAGGCCTCCTCGTCCACCATCCGCTGCACGCCCCGCACCTGCCCCTCTATGCGCCTGAGGCGGTTCTGAATCTTCTCTTTGTCCTTCGCCTTAATGTAGCCGTGGGCGGCTCCGCCAACGCCCTCTGCTCTCTGTTGCACCAACGCTCCTTTCTGTACCTAAAGCTTCGTTCGTCGCAGCCGCAAGGCGTTGCCGAGCACGGTCACGCTGGAGAGCGCCATCGCTGCCGCCGCGAGCACGGGGTTCAGGAAGCCGTACTCGCCGAAGAAGGGACGCAGGAGGTCTGGCACCGCGCTGCCCGCCAAGAACGGGTAGAGCACGCCCGCCGCGACCGGGATCAGCAAAACGTTGTAGGCGAAGGCCCAGAAGAGGTTCTGCTTTATGTTCCTTACGGTCGCCTTCGAGAGCCTTATGGCCCGCGCCACCCCGCGCACGTCCCCCGAGACGAGCGTCAGGTCTGCGGCCTCCATCGCCACATCCGTGCCGGTGCCTGTCGCCACGCCGACGTCCGCCCGCGCCAGGGCCGGAGCGTCGTTGATCCCGTCGCCAACCATCGCGACGACCTTGCCTTCGGCCTGAAGCTTCTTGACCTCGCCCTCCTTGTCCTCGGGCAAGACCTCGGCGAGAACGCGGTGAATGCCGAGCTCACGAGCTACGGCGTTCGCCGTCCTGCTGTTGTCGCCGGTCAGCATGGCGACCTCGAGGCCCATCTTCTTCAGTGCCTCCACCGCCTCGCCCGCCTCCTCGCGCACCACGTCGGCGACCGCCACGAGTCCCGCGGGGTCCCCGTCCACCGCGACGAGCACCGGTGTTTTGCCCGCATTCGAGAGCTCCTCGAATCTCGGCGAGAGGCCGTTTTCGGAGATGCCGGCCTCCTCCATGAGCTTGCGATTGCCGACGAGGACAATCCTGCCGTCCACGGTCGCCCGGACACCACGGCCCGTAGGCGCGTCGATGTCCTCGGGCTCGGCGAGGACGATGCCCCTCTCTTTAGCACCCCGCACGATGGCCTCGCCCAAGGGGTGCTCGCTGCCACGCTCTGCGGAGGCGGCCAATTTGAGGAGCTCGTCCTCCGGGAGACCGTTCGTCGCCACGACATCGGTGAGCTCGGGCTCGCCGCGCGTCAACGTGCCAGTCTTGTCGAGGACCACGGTCGTGAGCTTGTGTGCGCTTTCGAGGGCCTCGCCGCCTTTTACCAATATACCCCTTTCAGCGCCTTTGCCGGTGCCGACCATGATCGAGGTCGGCGTCGCGAGCCCCATCGCGCACGGGCAGGCGATGATGAGCACCGCGACGAAGTTCAAGAGCGCGAGGGTGAAGGCCGGCTCGGGGCCCAATAAGAGCCACACGAAGAAGGTGATGGTAGCCAGCGCGATCACCACGGGGACGAAGACGCCGCTGATCCTGTCGGCGAGCCGCTGGATGGGGGCCTTCGACCCCTGGGCCTCCTCGACCAGGCGCATGATCTGACTAAGTGCCGTATCCTCGCCGACCTTCGTCGCCGTAAAGCGGAACGAGCCGGTCTTGTTGATCGTGGCCCCGATCACCTCGTCGCCCTCCCACTTCTCGACCGGCATGGACTCGCCCGTGATTGCGGCCTCGTCTACCGCCGACACACCACTCAACACCCGCCCATCCACCGGCACCTTCTCCCCAGGCCGGACCACCACCACATCCCCGACCCTTACGTCCTCCACGGGCACGTCCACTTCCTCGCCATCCCGCACCACGCGCGCGGTCCTGGCCCGCAGTCCCGCGAGCTTCTTTATGGCCTCGTTCGTGCGTCCTTTGGCCCGCGCCTCCAGAAGCCTACCCAGGAGGATGAGCGTGACGATGAGTGACGAGGTATCGAAGTAAACGTCCGCCCGCCCGGCGAAGAGCCCCGGCGCGAGCGTCGCGACCACGCTATACAGGTACGCGGCGCTCGTCCCGACCGCGACCAGGGTGTTCATGTTGGCCTGGCCGTGCTTCAAGGCCCCCCACGCCCCCTCGTAGAACCGCCACCCGGCCCAGAACTGCACTGGCGTGGCGAGCGCGAGGAGTCCGAGGTTCAGCCACCAGATCGGCACGGGCGACATGAACCCGAACATCATCGGCAAACTGCCCAAAAGGATGAGGCCCGTGAGCGCCGCGGCCCCGAGGAAACGGCCCCGCAGCTTCTCGTACTCACTCTCGTGGGCGTTCTCCTTAGCCTTCCCTTCCTTCCGGACCACCCCGTAGCCCGCACCTTCGACGGCGCGCTCGAGGTCCCTCACCTCCACCACGCCCGGCAGGTACTCCACGCGCACCCTCTCAGTAGAGAGGTTGACGCTTACATTGAGGACGCCGGGCACCTTCCTCAGCGCCTTCTCGACGCGCGACACGCAGCTCGCGCACGTCATCCCCGAGACTTCCAAGCTCGTCTCCCGAACCTCCGTCCCGTATCCCGCATCCTCTACGGCCCCGACCAGTACTCCCAGATTCACGACGTCAGGGTCGTACTCCACGTTCGCCTTCTCCGTCGCGAAGTTGGCGTTGGCTTCCGAAACCCCGGCGGTCTTCGAGAGTGCCTTCTCGACGCGCCTCGCGCAAGCGGCGCACGTCATCCCGGTGACCGGGATGGAGATCTTTCGTCCTTCGCCCATTCCTGATCTCCTAGCCTGCTCCATCTTCGACCGCATATTACCATACCCCCCCACCCTATGTAAACCTCGCTTTTCAAGCTGCTCAAGCTTTTCGTGATCCTCGGAAGGCGCTCGATTGCGGTGGTCCGGCCGGAGCCGTAGATGCCGCCGAGACGAAGGATGCTCGCGGGAAGGACCTGGGCACGAGACACTCGCCATCGAGCAGGCGCTTGCCGGAGAAGCTCTCGGGCCCGATGGGCGATTTCTCATCCACCCACTCGCCCCCTTTCTGGGCGTACACCTCGGTGCTGGAGACGAAAACGACTCTACGGAGGCTCTTTTGCGATTCGAGGGCCGAGATGAGGTTGCGCGCACCATCCAAGTAGGCGGCCCTGTAATCTTTGTCAGTAGAACCGCTGGGCGAGGCGGAGTAGACGAGGGCGTCGAGGTTCGGGGGCAGGGTGTCGGACGGTAGAGGAGACGAGAGGCCTACCGGTACGGGGGTTATAGGGGAAGACAGCTTGGAGGTGTCGCGGCGGAGGCCGAAGACCGGGTGACCTTCGGCGGCGAGGAGGAGGCCGAGGGCGGAACCTACGTATCAGCAGCCTGCTATAGGGACGCGCATCGGGCAAGTTATACTACGGGGTGCACGGCTCTCCGTTGACGAGGGCGTCGCCGAGGGCCGCCTTTCGCAGTCGAGCATTCACAAGATCCGAGAGGTGAAGCATGACGAAGGCTGAAGACGTTCGGAGGCTCAATGAGCGCCTAGAAGGCCATCAGGGGCCGGTGCTCTCAGTGTACCTGAGCGTGAACGCCCGGTACCCAGAGAACCAAGGACAGGCCTACAAGGTACGCTTGAAGGACGCCCTGCAGGAGATGGAGGTGCCGGAGGATCTGGCCGGGCGCGTCAGGGAGTCGGTCGAAGAAGAGGTGCGCCCGCGGGCACGGTCCCTGATCTTCTTCGTCGCCCCGGATGGCTTCTTCGAGCGCTACGACCTCCAGGTGGACCTCCCGGACGCCTTCCGTTTCGGGGAGCCATACGTGGCACCTCTCATCCTGGCGGTAGATGAGCACGAGCGCTACGGGGTAGCTATCGTCGAAGCCGAGGAGTTCCGCTTCTTCGTCTCCGAGCCCGTAATCATCCCCGAGGAGGGGCGGGGTGCTGCGCCGGAGAGCGGCTTCTTCCGGGAGGTGGACATGAAGCCACACGGGATGTATCCCATAAGCGGCGGTTCGACGGACATGGACCCGGCCGGTCGCACACAGCAGACGAACCTCCGCCGCTTCTTCAAGGAGGCGGGCGAGCTGACGCGCAAGCTCATGTTCCAGGACAACGTCCGGCACCTCATCATCGCCGGCCCCAAGGAGAGGACCGTTGTCTTCCGGGGCGAGTTGCCTCAAGAGGTAAAAGACAGGGTCGTCGCCGAAGAGAATATACCCGCCGAGGCCCCGGAGAAGAGATTCTTCGACCGGCTCGAGGCCGTCCACGAGCGGGCTGAGAACGAGCGCAAAGCCGCCCTCATCGCCCAGGCCCGCGAGAACGGGGCGCGCGGCGTCAGGGACACCATCGAGGCCCTGCAGGAGGGACGGGTCTACCACGTCGTCTCCCTCTGGCAGATAGAGGGCGAGATCCGCTGGTGCGACCACGACGAGCTCGCTATCGCCGACATCTCGGCAGAGGAATGCCCCTTCTGCGGCCGGCAGACGAGGGTGCGGCCCCTCATGGACGTCCTCGTGGACCTCGCCGCCGCCCGGGGCGCCCGCCTTGAGTTCGTGCGCGCGCACGATGAGGTCGCCGAGACCCCCAACGAAGACATGCGCCGGGAACCCGACCCCGAAGATCCCGCTACGGTCCTGCGCCAGGAGTTCGAGGGGCTCGTAGGGCTCTTGCGTTACTCGCTAACCGAGCCCGAGCAGCCGTAAAACGGCCTGGGCAGCGAGGCCGAGGATGAACAGGGCGCCGAAGCGGCGGTTGTGCAAGAAGGCGAAAGCCACGAACCACAAGTGCCATACGTCAGCGCGGTACTCTTCTGGCATGCCGGCAGGCCTGGTATCGCGGTAGACCGGCACGATAGCCTTGAAGAAAGATAGAGCGAGAAAAGCACGACGAGCATGGTCGGGGTGAAGAAGCCTGTCGGGACGAGGTAGACGAGGACGTACTGCAAGACCCTTATGCCCAAGACGGAGTAGCGGCAGACTGCTCGACTATCAGTACCGGGAGGGTGCGGATGCTTTCTCTTTGTCGGCCCGAGCTTGTCTATGTGCTTGCCGAAGATGATGGCGGTGGTCCCCAACGCGTAGGGCAACCCCGCGAACACAACCTCCTAAAACCACTCGCCGGTTATCGTGTAGTATCCGCCCTCGATCATCAAATGACCCCCCACCACCAGCACCGCCAGCTCCTCGAGCCCCACGTACTTTACAGCGTGATTCATAGAAGATGGACGGGCAGAGATGGTAGCTACCACGCTCGAAGAAGCCCCGACCATCGCTAGCTGTGACTACCGAAGATCGCCACCCCTAGCGCTTCGATGAGGGCTTCGCGGGTTCGGGCTTGTGCTTGTCCCAAGGCGCCCTTGATCTTCGAGAAAGCTTCCTCAACGGGATTGAAGTCCGGCGAGTACGTGCAGAGTACAGCAGCCCTCTTTTCGTAAGTGACGGCTGAGCGGACGCGCAGATCCTCCTCCAGCAGCTTCATCCCGCTCCCGTCGAGCTTGCCCTTCTTAGCAGGTGCTTTGCCCCGGCCTCAGTGTCTTTCCTTCTTCGGCCAGCTTCACGTAACGTTTAACCGAGGTGTAGCGCCTACTCTGAAAGTGCG